>JAUXWS010000085.1 GCA_030685015.1 bacterium | reverse complement strand
CCGCCCACTGCCCTACCTCAGCAGCGTCACCGTCCTCGTCTGCGCCCGCCCCGCCGCCTCCAGCGTGACCAGATAGAGGCCGCTGGCCAGGCGTCCGGCCTGGAAGGGCAGGTGATGCGTGCCCGCCGGCAGGAGGCCATCCACCAAGACGGCCACCTGCTGCCCCAGCAGGTTGTGCACGACGAGGCGGACGGGCATGGGATGTTGCAGGGTGAGGGGAATGCGCGTCACCGGGTTGAAGGGGTTGGGCCAGGGCGCGCCCAGGGTGAAGGCCTGTGGTTGGGTGCGCGGCTCCCAGCGCGGCAGGGCCACCCAGGCCGTGTCGAAGACGGCGGCCCGCGGCCCGCCGGTGAAGCCCATGTCGTTGCGCAGGCTGCCCTGGCTGTGCCACAAGGCGAAGGCGGGGGCGGCAAGGTCTTCCATGTCGTTGTACAAAGGATTCGGATCGCCAGCATCGATGCAAGGCGAGGCAGCGCCCAACCAGGGTGCACCCAGTTGGTCATCGAACTGAGGATCTATGACCAGATTGCCGGCTCCAGGGAGCAAGTGGTCTACTAAACAATACGAGAAGGCGCCCGGTTGTTCATCTCCATACCCATATGGTCGGATGAAGGACTCATAGGTATTATCCCAGAACAACAAGTTACGCACAAAAGCAGGACCTTGTGTGTTCGATCCTAGACCTAATGCAGAAGCCGTCGAACAGGCTGTTACAGTTACGTTTTCAGTTATTGACCCCTCGTTGAGATTGTAACTGTGAATTGAGAATACACCCTGCAACTGAGGATAAGGAAGATAAAACTCTTGCATTCTTGTTCCGGTAAATAGCGTATTCTGCAACCGTACTGTTCCACTATCGTCGAACGAGTAATACCACAGTGCAAATCGGTTGTTACGAATGAACTGACAGTTCCTTAGTTCCTTATCAAACCGCTGCCGCACTCGCCAACGAATGTATCCAGGATGCGCACGTGTTCGACATCGAGATGCACCGAACTCCGCAGACCGCACACCGAGGCAAAGTTGCCGACATAGCCGACCACGCGGATCGAGTCGGCGAACAGGCTGTCGTAGCTGGCGACAAAGAAGGCCGGATCGTTGAGTCCTGCCCCATTGCAGAATATGTTGGAGACTTCGAACCGCCCGGTTCCGCGAAGGGCGAAGGCGTAGTTATCCGGCTCCCAGTGCGACCCGGGCAGGTGGTTGTTGTCCGTGATCTGCAGATTGTGGATCTTGGCGGAACCGATCTCGTTGAAAGGGAAGCCGCCGCACACGGCGGCCCCAAACGCTCCGAATTCCGTTCCATTGTTCGTGAACACGAGATTCTCGAACTGGATGTCCGCCCTTTCTTGAACCCAGACTCCTCCGCCCGTGACCGTTGTATCGAAGACCGCCCAACCCCTCGTGATCACGAAGCCGTTCAGCCGGAAGAGCCGCTCGCCCGCCAGCACGGTGATCACCGTGCCCTCCAGTTCGCCGTCAATAATGGTTCCGGCGATGTCGAGCGTGTCGCCAGTGTAGAGGCAGCGCGAGGCCAGCGTCAAGTCGTGGACAGGGATCGTCAGCCGCTCGCGGTAGACGCCGCGCTCGACCAGCACCGTGTCGCCGGCCTGGCTGGCGTCGATCGCCCACTGGATCTGTCCGAAAGGGAAGGGCACGCGCAGCACACTGGCCCAAGCGCCCAGAGCCAGGCCAATCCAAAGCAGCAGGAGGCAGACAGGCATGGCGGTGTTTCCTGTTTGCATGCGGCCGGGGGCAGGCCGGTGCTCACAGCTCAAATACGGCAAAGCCGAGGGCCAGGGACAAGCGAATTCGGGCGGGGCTTGATGGCCGGCCCCGGCGCGGGACGGGGCCGAGGCGCTACATTGGGTCCCGTCAAGCAGCAAGGAGCAGCCATGGCGGCGGTGAAGACGAACAAGGGGACGATCGGCATCCTGACGGGGGGCGGCGACGTGCCGGGACTCAACCCGGCCATCCGCGCCCTCACCGTGCGGGCCATCCGCGAGGGCTACCGCGTGCTGGGCATCCGCCGTGGCTGGGCGGGCCTGATCGAGCTGAAGCGCGACAAGGGCGCCGACAACAGCGAGTGCGTCATCGAGCTGACCGAGAACATCGTCAACAAGGTGGGGCGCACGGGCGGCACCTTCCTCCATACCTCGCGCACGCGGCCCAGCCACGTGCCGAAGGCCAACGTGCCCGAGCACCTGCTGGACGCCTACGGCGCCGAGACCAACGACCTGACCGCGGAAGTGCTTCAGAATCTGGCCTGGCTGGGGATCAACCACCTGGTGCCCATCGGCGGCGACGACACCCTCTCCTACGGCGTGCGCCTGCACAAAGAGGGCGTCAGGGTCCTGGCCATCCCCAAGACGATGGACAACGACGTGCCGGGCACGGACTACTGCATCGGATTTTCCACCTGCGTGACGCGCACCATCGAGCTGACCCACGCCCTGCGCACCAGCGCCGGCAGCCACGAGCGCTTCCTGGTGCTGGAGGTCTTCGGCCGCTACGCCGGGTACACGGCCCTGCTTCCCACCATGGCGGGAGCGGCCAACCGCTGCGTCATCCCCGAGCATGTCTTCGACATCGAACGCCTCTGCGAGCTGATGACGGCGGACCGCTTCTCCAACCCCTCCAAGTACAGCGTGGCGCTGGTGAGCGAGGGGGCGCGCTTCCAGGGCATGGAGGAGATGGCCTACGAGAACCACGAGCAGGACATGTTCGGGCACAAGAAGCTGGGCGGCGTCGGCGACCTGGTCAGCAGCAAGCTGAAGGAGTTGTCGGTGAAGTACAACCAGGGCCGCCGCATCAACGTGATCAACCAGCGCCTGGGCTACCTGGTGCGCTGCGGCGACCCCGACGCCACCGACTCCATCGTGCCCATGGCCTTCGGCAACCTGGCCATGGACCTCATCCTGGACGGCAACGACGGGCGCCTCATCTGCGTGCGCAACGGCCGCTACGACCACGTGCCCATCGGTGTGGTGACCAGCACCAAGAAGCTGGTGGACGTGGCCAAGTTCTACTCGACGGACCGCCTGCGGCCGGTCTACGAGCGCTTCGAGGCCAAGCCGCTCATGATCATGACCGGCGACTACTGATCCGGCGGCGCCCGCCGGTTTGGATGAGCGGGAGCCAGTTTCGACCTTCCGGCGAACCCTGACGCAACGGCCGGGGCGGTTGGTCCGCCACCGGCCGTTGTCATGCACAAGGAAGTCCCCCATGCTGGACCTGCGCCGCATCCGCGAGAAGCCCGAGGCCGTGCTGGCGGCCCTGCGCACCAAAAGCCCCGAGCTGGACCTGGACGAGATCCTGGCCCTGGATGGCCGGCGCCTGGCCCTCCTGCAGGAGAGCGAGAAGCTGAAGGCCGTGCGCAACGCCGAGTCCAGGGCCATCGCCGAGGTGCAGCGGGCGGGCGGCGACGCCGCCTCGCGCATCGCCGCCATGCGCGAGGTGGGGGAGCGCATCAAGGCCGTGGACGCCGAGCTGAAGGAGGTGGACGAGCGGCAGGGCTGGCTGCTCATGCGGCTGCCCAACACGCCCCACCCGGAGACCCCCGTCGGCCGCGACGAGCGGGACAACGTGGTGGTGGCGGAGTGGGGGGAGAAGCCGCCCTTCGCCTTCACGCCGCGCAACCACCTGGAGCTGGGCGAGGCGCTGGACATCCTCGACTTCCCCCGCGGGGCGAAGATCGCCGGGAGCGGCTTTCCGGTCTACAAGGGGCTGGGGGCGCGTCTGGAGCGGGCCTTGATCAACTTCATGCTGGACCTCCAGACGGGCGAGCACGGCTACACCGAGGTCTTCCCGCCCTTCCTGGCCAACCGCGAGTCCATGACCGCCACGGGCCAGCTGCCCAAGATGGAAGAGGACATGTACCACTGCGGGAAGGACGAGCTCTTCGCCATCCCCTCCGCCGAGGTGCCCATCACCAACCTGCACCGGGACGAGGTGCTGCCCGGCGAGAGCCTGCCCCTGCGCTACGCCGGCTACAGCGCCTGCTTCCGGCGGGAGGCGGGCAGCTACGGCAAGGAGGTGCGCGGCTTCCTGCGCGTCCACCAGTTCAACAAGGTGGAGCTGGTCCAGTTCGTGCGCCCGGAGGAGAGCGACGCCGCCCTCAATGCCCTGCGCGGCCACGCCGAGGAGGTGCTGCGCCGCCTGGGCCTGCACTACCGCGTGCTGGCCCTCTGCACGGGGGATCTCTCCTTCGCCAGCGCCCGCACCTACGACCTGGAGGTGTGGAGTCCGGCCGAGGGCCGCTACCTGGAATGCAGCTCCTGCAGCAGCTTCGCCGACTTCCAGGCGCGGCGCGGCAACATGCGCTACAAGGACAAGGGGGGCAAGCCCCAGTTCCTGCACACCTTGAACGGCAGCGGCCTGGCCACCAGCCGCCTCATCGTCGCCCTGCTCGAGACCTGGCAGACGGAGGACGGCGGGGTGACGGTGCCGCCCGCCCTGCGCCCCTGGATGGGCGGCCGCGAGCGGATCGGCTGAGATGGAGGCCGCCTTCTACCGTGAAGGGGCCCGTCGGGCCCTGGAGGAGGGCCGGCGCTGTGGCCTGCTGCCGGAGCGGGCGGGCCTGCTCTGGCGCACGCACGACCACGGATTGTTGCGCTACCAGGCGGATCGCCTGGAGGAGCGGCTGCTGGCGCGGCTATGCCGCGTGCTGGGAGACGGCCGCGCGGCGCGGCGGGAGCGGGCCGCCTTTCCTGTCACCCTTCTCTACGGGCTGGCGGCCGGGGGCCTTCAACTGGGGACGGACCCCGAGGGACGGGGCGGACTGCCCGGCGGCGGGCTTCTGGTCAGGCTGGAGGGCCAGATCGTCTGCCTGGGCGAGGACCCCGCCGCCTGCGTGGCGGCGCTGGCCGCCGCCGAGGAGGCGGGGCGGCGCGTGGTGCTGGACCGCCTGCTGGGAGACGGCGGGGCGGAGGCTTTGTCGCGCCCCGATCGGGCGGAAGCCCGCCCCTCCCCCTCCTGCGGCCGCTGCGAGGGCCTGCTGGGCGGAGCAGGCTGCCCCATGGACGGCGCCTGCGCCGGCGAGGCTTGTGTCAATTACGGGACAACATGAGAGTCATCATCATCGGCGCCGGGGACGTGGGCAGCTATCTGGCCCGCGTCCTCAGCCGCGAGACCCAGGTCGACGTCACCCTCGTCGACCAGAACGGCCCCCGCCTGCAGGAGCTGGCCGACCAGCTGGACATCGCCGTCGTCCACGGCAGCGGCACCCTGCAGAGTGTGCTGGAGAAGGCCGGCGCCAAAGGCGCGGACTACCTGGTGGCCGCCACCAACATCGACGAGATCAACCTGCTGGCCTGCATGGCCGGCGAGCGCCTGGGCGTGGCCAATCGCATCGCCCGCATCCGCAGCGACGAGCTGACCGAGGAGATCAAGCGCCTGGGCCAGGCCACCCTCACCGTCAACCCGGAGAAGGCGGCGGCCAAGGCGATCATGGACCTGCTGCTCCACAGCGCTGTCAAGGACTACAGCGACTTCCTGGGCGGGCAGATCCGCATGATCTCCCTCACCGTGGAGAAGGGCGGCCCGTTGGACGGGCGCAACCTGATCAAGCTGGCGCAGAAGTACGACCGCATCAGTTACCGCATCGTGGCGCGCGTCTCCCAGGGCCTCACCAGCATCCCGCGCGGAGAGGACGTGCTGCGCGCCGGGGACACCGTCACCTTCGCCGTGCGTTCGCGCGATTCCGTCGAGATCTTCCGCATGACGGGCATCGCCGACGCCCGCAGCCGCCACGTCATGATCCTCGGCTCCAGCCGCATCGCCGTGGCGGTGGCCGAGGACCTGCAGAAAGTGGGCGGCGCCAACGTCAAGCTCTTCACCACCCACACCGACACCTGGATCTCCGAGTACGACCTGGCCGAGCGCCTGCCCCGCATCGACATTTTCAGCGCCTCGGGCAAGGAGATCGACACCATGGCCCAGCACGCCCTGGGCGACATGGACGTCCTCCTTTCCCTCACCGGCGACGAGGAGGACAACATCATCACTTGCCTCGTGGCCAAGCACCTGGGGGTGAAACGCACCATCACGCTGGTGCGGCGGGCGGACTACATGCCCATCATCAAGACGATCGGCCTGGACGTGGGCATCAACGAGCGCCTCATCGCCGCCCAGGAGATCCTGCGCTACATCCGCGTGGGCCAGCTGCAGCAGCGCCTCACCCTCTCCGGCTCGGGAGCGCTTGTCGCCAGCTTCCGCATTCCGCCGGAGAGTCGCCTCTGCAAGCAGCCCATCGCCCGCCTCGACCTCCCCGAGCAAGCGCTCCTGGCCGGCATCCAGCGCCGCGGCGCCGCTTTCGTGCCCCGCGGACAGGACCAGGTGGAGCCGGGCGACCTGGTGATGGTGGTCACCCTCGACGAGCGCCTGCCCGACCTCGAGAAGTACTTCGGATGATCGGATGAAAGTACTTCGCATTGGACGACTCCTGGGCTGGGTGCTGTTCTGTCTGGGCGTAGCCATGTTGATCCCGTTGGCCATAAGCTTCTGCTATCACGGCGAGGGAGATCGCGTCGCCCTGCTGGGCAGCGCGCTGATCACCGCCGGGACGGGTGCGGCCGCCGTGTTGGCGGGAAGACGGGTCCAGGGCGAGATGACCGTGCGCGAGAGCTTTGCCGCCGTCACCCTCAGTTGGCTGCTCATGGCCCTGTTTGGCACCCTGCCCTTCGTGCTTTCCGGACAGGTTCCCGCCTTCACCGATGCCCTCTTCGAGTCCATGAGCGGTTTCACCACCACTGGCTCCAGCATTCTCACCCAACCTTCCGCCCTCAGCCGCGGCGTGGGCTTCTGGCGCTGCTTCACCCATTTCGTGGGCGGCTTCGGCATCGTGCTCTTCGCCCTCGTCATCCTGCCCATGATGGGCGCTGGCGGCATGTCGCTCTTCCGCGCGGAGGCCGCCGGACCCATCGCCGAGAAGCTGACTCCGAGGCTGAAGGACACGGTGCGCATCCTGCTCATCGTCTACCTGTCCCTTAACGTGGCCTGCGCCGCCCTGCTCTGGCTCTTCGGGATGGACCTCTACGACGCAGTGGCCCACAGCTTCGGCACCATCGCCACGGGCGGATTCTCCACCCGAGACACCTCCATCGCCACCTTCGCCAGTCCGGCCATCGAGTGGGTCATCACCGTCTTCATGCTGCTTTCGGGCATCAACTTCACCCTCTACTACATCCTGGTGAGAAAGCGGGACTGGCGCGCCGTGTTGCGTGACGGGGAACTGCGTCTCTTTCTCGGCCTCTTCGTCGCCGCGACCGTCCTCATCGGCATCCTGCTCATCGGCGAACTGGGCTGGGAGTGGTCGCGCGCCCTGCGGGCAAGCGCCTTCCAGGTCGCATCCCTTTTCACCACGGCCGGCTTCGCCACGGAGGACTACAACCTGTGGCCCTCCTTCGCCGGCCTCACGCTGGTGGGACTCATGGTGGTGGGCGGCATGGCGGGTTCCACCTCCGGTGGACTGAAAACGATCCGGCTGGGGATGGTGTTGGCCATCCTGCGCAAGGTGCTGCGCCGCACCCTTCAACCGCAGGCCATTTCGCCCGCCCGTTTCGGTGGCCGCACGCTGGGCAACGAATTGATCCTCGACGTGATGGCCCTCGTCGGTTTCTACTTTTGTTTCTGGGGGATCAGCACGCTGTACCTGGCCTGGCAGGGCTGTGCCTTTGACGAAGCGGTGGCGGGCGTGACGGCCTGCCTTTCCAACGCGGGCCCAGGACTGGGCCGGATGGGACCGATGGGCAACTACGCCCACCTGGGCGCCGACATCAAGCTCCTCCTGACGGCCGACATGCTGCTGGGACGCCTTGAGTTCCTCACCGTCCTGGTCGTCTTCAGCCGCCACTTCTGGCGCCGTTGAGTGATCAGGGCAAGCGACCGGGCGGCCGGATTGCTTAATTCCAAGCAATGAAGAGCAAGCGCGTCGCCCACGTCCTGGGCTGGATCCTCCTTTTCCTGGCCGGTGGCATGTTGCTGCCCTGGCTGGTTGCCCTCCTTCACGGAGGGGGGGACGTTGGCGTGCTGCTGGCCTCGGCGGGGCTGACCGCCCTTACGGGAGCGCTGGCCGTGCTGGCCACCCGCCGCAGCCGCGGGGAGTTGACCGTGCGCGAAGGATTCGCCGTGGTCACCCTCGGCTGGGTGCTGATGGCTGTCTGCGGCGCCCTGCCCTTCCACCTGGGCGGCCACACGACTCACTGGATCGATGCCTTCTTCGAGTCCATGAGCGGCTTCACCACCACCGGCGCCTCCATCCTGGCCGATCCAGAGCGCTTGCCCCACGGCATCGCCTTCTGGCGCTGTTTCATGCAGTGGATCGGCGGCCTGGGCATCGTCCTCTTCGGCCTGGCCATCCTGCCCATGCTGGGGGTGGGCGGCCTCCACCTCTTCAAGGCGGAGACGCCCGGCCCCACCAGTGAGAAGTTCACCCCCCGTCTGTCGGACACGGCCAAGATCCTGTGGGGCATTTACGTGGGCCTGACCGCCCTGGAAATCCTCCTGCTGCTGGCGGGGGGCATGACCCTCTACGACGCGGCGGCCCACAGCTTCACGACCATGGCGACGGGCGGCTTCTCCACCCGCACCCTCTCCCTGGGCGCCTGGGACAGCCCCTACCTCCATCTGGTCGTCACATGCTTCATGTTCATGGCGGGCATCAATTTCGTCCTCTACTTCCGTCTGCTGCGCACCGGCCGGCTCCGCCTCCTCTGGGAGGATCCGGAATGGCGCTGCTATGCCGGCATCGCCGGCGCCGCCTCCCTTGCCTTCGCCGCGATGCTGGTCCTGGCCCACGACCGGCCCTGGCCCGGCGCCCTCATCGACGGTTCCTTCCAGGCCGTCTCCATCCTGACCACGACCGGCTTTTCCACCGACAACTTCGACGCCTGGCATTCCTTCGGCCGGGTGGGCCTGCTGGGCCTGATGATGGTGGGCGGCATGGCCGGCTCCACGGGCGGGGGCGTCAAGGTGGTGCGCATCCGCGTGCTGGTCGCCAGCGCCCGCCTGGTGCTGCGCCGCCTCATCTCGCCGCGGGCCGTGCTGCATGTGCGGCTGGGGGAGCGCATCGTGCCGCCGGTCCTGGTGGCCGCCATCCATAGTTTCTTTGTCGTCTTCCTGCTCCAACTGGCCCTGGGCACCCTGGTGCTGGCCCTGCTCGGACACGATCTCGAGACGGGCTTGAGCGGCACCCTGGCCTGCCTCAGCAACATCGGGCCGGGGCTGGGGGAGCTGGGTCCGGCGGGCAACTACGCCGGCATCCACCCGGCGGGCAAGCTGCTCCTCAGCTGGCTCATGCTGCTGGGCCGACTCGAGCTTTTCACCATACTGGTCATGTTCAGCGTCCACTACTGGAAACGCTAGATGAGAGTCCTGATCGTCCGCCTCAACAAGATCATCACCGCCCTCACCCGGCACCTGCAGGTCAAGCTCGTGCTTCTGCTGCTCGCCGCCGTCAGTTGGTTCTTCGTCCATACAAGCGAGGAGATGGAGATCGAGTTCGATCTGCCCCTCGAGTTGCAGCTTGACCTGGCCGAGGGTCGCACCCTGGTGACGCGCCCGCCCGCCGAGGTGCAGGTCCTCCTCCGCGGCAAGGGGCGCAGCCTGCTCGTCTTTGCCCTCTTCGGGGAGGGGCTGGTCCGGGTGGAGGGCGGCCGCGGCGGCGAGAGCGTCCCCCTCACCAGCCGGCACGTGGAGCTGATCGGGGCGGTGGACCTGAGCGTGGCCGGCATCCTGCCCGCCATCCTGCCCCTGGAGGTGGACCGCCTCGAGACACGCCGCCTGCCCGTCCGCCTCAAGGGAAGGGTGGAGGCCGGCGAAGGCTGGGTCTTGACCGAGTTGCCGGAGTTGAATCCCGGCCACGTCAAGGTGACGGGGCCGCGCAGCGTGCTGGACACCCTCAGCCAGGTCGAGACGGTGCTGGTCGAGCTGCCCGCGCGCCGGCGTGACGTGGAAGAGGTCGTTCCCCTCCAGCGGCCCTGGCCCTCCGTCGATCTCGAGCCGGCGGCCGTGACCCTCCACGCCGCCGTGGAGCGCCGCGCCGAGCGCCGCTTCACGGGGATCCCGCTGCGCGTCCTCCATTTGCCGGCGCCGCTCTCGGTCCGGCCGCGCCAGCTGGCCCTCACCGTCGTGGGCGGCGAAAAAGCCCTCGCCGCCTTCGACAAGGACCAGATCGAGGCCGTGCTCGACTTCACCCGCCTGGCGCCCGACCAGCGGGAGGCGCCCTGCCGCATCATCGTGCCGGAGGGCTTCAGCTGGACCAACCCCGATCCGGCCCTCTTCCGCATCCTGGGCAAGCGGAGCGCCCCGGCGGCCGAGGCGCCGGACACGCTGGGACCACCGGCTCCATGATCCTCCTCGGCATCGAGAGTTCCTGCGACGAAAGCGCCGCCGCCCTCATCGACGGGGCGCGGGTCCTGTCCAGCGTCGTCTCCACCCAGCTTGTCCACCGCGACTGGGGCGGCGTCGTGCCGGAACTGGCCAGCCGCGAACACCTGCGCGTCCTGCCCGCCGTCATCAACGCCGCGCTGGCCGAGGCCGGCCTGGAGATCGGAGACCTGGCGGCGGTGGCCGCCACCCGCGGGCCGGGCCTGCCCGGCAGCCTGCTCGTGGGCTACCATCTGGGCAAGTGCCTGGCCTATGCCCGCGACCTGCCTTTCCTGGGCGTCAACCACATGGAAGGGCACATCTACGCCAGCTTCGTCGAGGAGGAGCCCCTCCTGCCCTGCCTCGTGCTGGTCATCTCGGGCGGGCATACCCAGTTGGTGCTGATGGAGGAGCCGCGCCGTTACCGCATCATCGGCCGCACGCTGGACGACGCGGCGGGCGAGGCCTTCGACAAGGTGGCCAAGCTGCTGGGTCTGGGCTGGCCGGGAGGACCAGCCATCGGTCGCGCGGCGGCGGGGGGCGACCCCGCCTTCCTCGCCTATCCCCGCGCCCTGGCCGGGCGCGAGGGTTTCGACTTCTCCTTCAGCGGCCTCAAGACCGCCGTGCTGCACAGCCTGAGGGCCCAGGACGCGGCCTGGCGCGCGGCGCACGTGTCCGACATCTGCGCCTCCTTCGAGCAGGCCGTCTGCGACCAATTGGCGCGGGGGGCCCTGCGCGCCGCCGAGGCGACGGGCGCCCGCCAGCTGGTGCTGGCCGGGGGCGTGGCCGCCAACGCCCGCCTGCGCGCCCAGTTGGAGGCGGCCTGCGCCACCCTCGGCTTGCCCCTGGCCCTGCCGCCCCTGGCTTGGTGCACGGACAACGCCGTGATGATCGCCCGTGCCGCCCATGGCCGCCTGCTCCGCGGCGAGCGCAGTCCCCGGCACGAGGACGCCACCCCGCGCTTTGATCTGGAGCAGGCCTCCACCGGGACCGCCCGAAGGGAGCTGACGTGACCGACCTGACCCTCGACCTCGCCCGCTGGTGGCCCCTGCTCCTCTGGCCGGCCGCCGCCTGGCTGACCTGGTGGAGCCTGCGCGTCACCCGGCCGGAGCCCTCCCGCCGCCTGCGGCGCGGCCTGGCCCTGGCCCGCTTGGCGCTGTGGACGGTCCTCATCCTCCTGCTCTGCGGACCGCGCCTGCGCTGGAACGAGGTGCAGCGCCGCCCGGCCACCCTGGCCGTGCTGCTCGACAACTCGGCCAGCCTGCGCCACCTGGTGGGCCGCCTCGACCACGGCGACTGGCTGCCCCAGCTGGCCAGCCGGCTCGACGGCGTGCGCCTGCGCCTCTTCGCCTATGACGGCGGTCTGCGCGAGCTGTCGGCCACGGAAGCGCCCCTCCTGCCCGGCGACGGCGTGGAGACCGACCTGGACGGCGCCCTGGCCGGCGTGGAGCGGGCCATGCAGGGCGAGCACTGGACCGGCCTGCTCCTCGTCGGGGATGGCAACCCCACGACGGGCGCCTGGCCCCTGGAGCGGGTGCGCCGCCTCCCGGCCCGCGTCTGGTGTGCCGGCACCGGCCGCTTGGATCCCGTGGCCGACCTGGTGCTGCGCGAGGTGGAGCTGAACCGCCAAGCCCGCCTGGGACGAGCCCAGCCTATCTCCGTCGATTTGGAGAGCCGGGGCCTGGGCGGGCGCACGGCGCGGGTGACGCTCAGCGAGGAGGGGCGCCAGCTGGCCGTCGCCTCCCTCGAGCTGGGCGTGGACGGCGCCCGCCAGCGCGTGGAGCTGGAATGGACGCCGCAGGTGGCCGGCCCCCGCCTGCTGCGCCTGGATGCCGTGCTGGAAGGCGGCGGCGAGCGCACCGCGGAAAACAACGGGCGCGCCGTCCAGGTGCGGGTCGAGGAGGCGCGCCGGCCGATCCTCCTGCTGGCCGGGCGGCCCTCGGAGGATCTGGGCTTTCTTCGTTCCGTGCTGGAGGCCCGGCCCGATCTCGATCTCCTCTTCGCCATGCCCGAGCGGCCCGGGGTGGACCTGGCCGACCTCAGGCGGGCCATCGAGCGCTCCCGCCTGCTGGTGCTGGCCCACTGGCCACTGCGCGGCCGCTCCCCCGAGCTGGCCGCGCTGGTGGCGGGCGCCCTCCCGGGCAAGCCCCTGCTCTGGCTGGACGGCGAGGGCGCCGATCTGGAGCGCCTCGCCCCCGCCCTCGAGCGCGGCCTGGGTCCCTGGCGGCCCGGCGCGGCGGGCGGCGTGCGCGTGCCCCAGGCCCACGCCCTGCTGGGGCCGGAGGAGAGCCTGGCGGAGCTGCGCGCCATCTACGCCGAGATGCCGCCCCTCGCCGCCACCCGCGGCCTGGCCGGGGGAGCGCCGCCGGCGGGCGGCCGCGTCCTGCTGGAGTCGGCCGAGGGGAGGCCCCTGCTTCTGTTGCGGCAGCAGGCCGAGCTGCGCCAGGCCTGGCTCACCGTCCAGGGCCTGGGACGCTGGGGCGTGGGCAGCCAGCTCTCGCTGGGGGGGAACCGGCGCGCCCGCGACCTGGTCGATGGCCTGGCCGACTGGCTGCTGGCCGCGCCGGTCCAGGGCCTGCTGCGCGTGCGGCCCGATCGCGAGGCCCTGCCGGCGGGGGCGCCGCTCGCCTTCGAGGCCCGCCTGCGCGAGGAGGACGGCCGCCCGCGGGACGGCGCCTCCATCGAGCTGCGCCTGCTCGGCCCCGACTCTCTGGCGCGCGGCCTCAGCCTGGAGCCCCGCGGCGGCGGCGCCTACGCCGGGACCCTGCCCGCCCTGCCGCCCGGGGAATGGCGCTGGCTGGCCCTGGCCCGCCTGGGGGACCGCCCCCAGCTGGCCGACAGCGGACGCGTGCTGGTGGAGGAGCGCAGCCCGGAGAGTCTGGACGGCAGCCGCAACCAGCGCCTGCTGGGGGAGATGGCCGCCCTGGGTGGCGGCCGCCTGTTCAATCTGGACGACGCCGAAGACCGCGCCCGGCTGGCTTCGGGCGAGGCGCTGGACAGCCTGGAGACGCGGCCCCTCCTGCGCCGCGCCGGCCGCCAGCGGGAACTGGCGGGGGAGGGCTGGATCCTCGCCGCCCTCCTGCTGCTCATCGCCGGGGAGTGGATCTGGCGGCGGGTGAACGGCCTGCTCTGATCCCTCCGCCATGATTGGGGACGGATGGGAGGCCAGCCCTGGGCGCCCGGCCACCTTCCCCCTCGCCGGGGGAAGGCCGTGATGGGGGTTCAGCCCTGGGTGCCCGGGCTCCTTCCCCCTGGCAGAGGGAAGGCCGGGATGGGGGTTCCAGGCCACTCCCACGAGTTGAAAGGAAGCTGCGATGAACCCTCCGCAAGCCCAACGTAAGCCCTGGCGCCGCACGCTCCACACCGTCATCTTCGGCCACGACACGCGCGCCGGCCGGGCCTTCGACCTGGTGCTCATCGCCAGCATCCTGGCCAGCGTGCTGGTCATCATGCTGGATTCCGTCGCGACTGTCCACGACCGCTGGGGCTCGATCCTCGTCGCCCTGGAATGGGCCTTCACCCTGCTCTTCACGGTGGAGTACGTCCTGCGCCTGCTCTGCGCGCCGCGCCCCCTGGGCTATGCCCGCAGCTTCTATGGCGTGGTCGACCTGGTCTCCATCGTGCCCACCTACCTCAGCCTGGTCCTCCCCGGCGCCCAGTTCTTCCAGGTGGTGCGGGCCCTGCGCATCCTGCGCGTCTTCCGCATCCTCAAGCTGGCGCATTACGTGGGCGAGGCCGACGTGTTGATGGCGGCCATCCGCGGCAGCCGGCGCAAGCTGTCCATCTTCATCTCCTTCGTGCTGGTGACCACCATCATCCTCGGCGCCGCCATGTACATCGTGGAGGGGAGCAGCCACGGCTACACGAGCATCCCGCAGTCCATCTACTGGACCATCGTCACCATCACGACGGTGGGCTACGGCGACATCTCGCCGGCGACGCCGCTGGGCAAGGCCCTGGCCTCCGTCATCATGCTGCTGGGGTACGCCATCGTGGCCGTGCCCACCGGCATCGTCACCGTGGAACTAAACCGCCCGCGCAGCCCTGTCCGCGGTCCCTGCCCGGCCTGCGCCCTGGCCGGGCACGACCGCGACGCCGACTTCTGCAAGCGCTGCGGCACCCGGCTGTGAGCCGCGTCGACGGGGGGCGCCAATCCCGAGGAGGGCCAAGTGACGCCCAGGCCCATCGTGATCACCATCATCTTCGCGGGGCACCAGGCGTCGGGACTGGCGGGCGCCGTGGTCGCCACCGCAGGGGTCTTCCTGCTGCTCCTGCGCAAGGTGACATGGCCTGGGTCGTGCGCGGCGGCGGCATCCTGTCCGCCCTGTTGGGCTGAACCGCCGGGACCGGCCTGTCCGGTCCCGGCCTGAACCTGGAGGCACCATGCGCTGGCCCGGCATCCTGCTGGCCCCGACCCTGGCCTGCTTGCTGGCGTTCTCGCCCGGTGCGGTCGCCGCGGAGCAGGTGCTCGACTCCCTCATTGCCCTCCAGCGCCAGCGCGCCGGGGGGCGGGCCGCGGAGCTCTTCGCGCCGCTGGCCGGGACGGAGCTGAGGGGGGAGGAGCGGGAGGACTACCGCTTCCTGCTGGCCAACCTGCCCCTGTCGGACCTGGCGGAGCTGGCCGCGGCGGACCTGGTGGAGAACCTGCGCCTGGCCCGCCGGGCGCGGGCGGACTTTCCCTGGGGCGCGCAGGTGCCGGATGAGCTGTGGCGCCACTACGTGTTGCCCCACCGGGTCTCCCAGGAGCCCTTCACCCGCTGGCGCGGCCCCTTCCTGGCGGAGCTGGCCCCCCGCCTGGCCGGCTTGGCCATGGGCGAGGCCGCCCTCGAGGTGAACCACTGGTGCCACGAACAGGCCACCTACCGGCCCACCGACGGCCGCGACCAGGACCCCCTCACCACCCTCCGCGCCGGCTACGGCCGCTGCGAGGAGGAGATGATCCTGGCCATCGCCGCCCTGCGCAGCGTGGGCATTCCCGCCCGTCAATGCTACACACCCTATTGGGCCCACATGGACGACAATCACGCCTGGGTGGAGCTGTGGGTGGACGGCGCCTGGACCTACCTGGGCGCCTGCGAACCCGCCCCGGCCCTGGGCGAGGCCTGGTTCAGCGGCCCGGCGGCGCGGGCCATGCTGGTGGTCAGCCAGGCCTGGGGCGCGGTCCCCCCCGGCGCCGAGCCCGTCCTGCGGCGGGAGGGACGCAGCACCAGCGTCAACTCCACCGCCGTCTACGGTCCCGTCAAGACGCTGCGCCTGGAGGTGGTGGACGGGCGTGGAAGGCCGCTGCCCGCTTGCCGCATCGTCTTCCATCTCTTCAACTATGGCGGCTGGATCCCCGCCCTGGCCCAGCGCACGGATGGCCAGGGCCGGCTGGAACTGGCCTGCGGCGAGGGCAGCTGGTGGGTGACGGCCGAGCATCAAGGCCGCTCCGCCCAGCTGCACGTGGAAGCCGGCCAGCGCAAGGCGCGCATGGTCCTGGACAAGCCCGGGCGGAGCCCCCTGGCCGCGGCGGCGGACTACCGCCCCCCGGCGGCGCGCCCGGCGG
>JAUXWS010000084.1 GCA_030685015.1 bacterium | reverse complement strand
ACGCCGCCGGTGGGGCTCAACCTCTTCCTGGCCAGCTACCGCTTCAAACGTCCCGTCCTTGATCTCTACCGCGCCTCCATCATTTACCTGATCTTGCTGCTGGCGGCCCTGGCCATCATCACCTGGTGGCCGCCCCTCACCCTCTGGCTGGGGACAAGCACATGAACTGGTTGACCCGCTGGCGCCGGCCCTCTTTTGTGGCGGGCGGCCTGCTGCTCCTGGGCGGTCTTGCCGTCCTGACCGTCCTGGCCTACCAGGGATCCCTCCAGCGCGGGCTGGAGCTGTGGACGGAGGGGCGGGCCGGGGAGGCCCTGGCCGAGTTCCGCCGCCAGGAGGCGCAGGGCGAAGAGCTGGCCCGCCTCAACCGGCTCATCGCCGAAGGCGAGGTCGCCCGCGAGGAGCGCGGTCCCGAGAGCCGCCGCTCCCTGCTGCGCGTCTCGGACGCCCTCGCCACCCTGGCGCCACGCTCTCCCTACAAAACGACGGCCCTCTACCAGGCGGGCCGGATGGCCCTGGCCGGCGGCGACCGCGCCCGCGGCCTCAAGCTGCTGGAGACGGCCTATCGTCAGCAGCCCAAGAACCAGGCCATTGCCAACCTCCTGCTCGAGACGCTGCTGTCCAGCGACGATCACAAACGCCTGCGGGAGACGGCCCGCCATCATCTGGAGCAGCGCCCGGACAATCCACTGGCCTGGTATGCCCAGGGGGAGGCGGAACGGCGCGCTGGCCAGGACCGCCGTGCCCTGGCCAGCTGGAACCGAGGCCTGGCCCTCTTTCCCCTGCGGCCCATGCTGGAGTCCGCCATTGTCCTGGCCCAGGCCCAGGGACAGGGTGACCAGGCCAGGGACTGGCTGCTGATCCTGCGCCTGCGCTACCAGACGGCCTCCGACGGGCGCCCGCTGGAGGCTTGGTGCGTGGCGAAAGGCCTGCACGATGTGTGGGCCGCCCTGCCCGCCGACCGGGAGGCGGGCCGCTATGCCGTCGCCTTCCCCGAGTTCTTCCCGCCGGGCCGCCAGTGGACTTACAAGGTGCGCTACGGCATCATTCCCCTTGGGCAACTGGTGGTGGGCGTCCGCGGCCGGGAGGAGGTCCGCCGGGGCGCGGGGGTCCACGAGGCGATGCGCGTCTACTACAAGATCGACAGCAACCCCGCCTACCGCATGATCATCGACCTCCATGACGTCTATGAATCGCTCATTCCGACCCACTGCCTGCACAGCCTGGAGTTCAAAGCGATGGGGCGCGAGGGGGAGGATCGCAACAACCGCATCTACATCTTCGACGTGGACTCCCAACGGGTGACGGTGCGGGGTTTCCGCCCCAATGGGGAGATCTTCCGTGAGGAGCTGCCCCTGGCCAACCAGGTCTTCGACGGCCTCTCGCTGCTCTTCGCGGCGCGCCGGCAGGTGCGGGACGGCCGCTTCGGCCCAGTGCTGACCTTCGTGGACGAGGAGGTGCGCCGCACGGTGATCCGCCGCAAAGGCTGCAGCCAGGCCAAGGTCCTGGGCCGCATGCAGCCGGTGGTGGAGATCCACGGGCAAGCCGATTATCGGGGCATCGCCGGACTGACGGGGGAGTTCTGGGGGCAGTTCAGTGATGACCAGGAGGCCTTGCCCCTCACGGCACGCTTCCAGATCAAGCTGGGGAAGATCACCCTGGAATTGGACGAGGTGGCCGATGTCCGTTGAGGTGGCGCCATCCCCCCTCAGCCTGGAGGGTGCACTCGCCTGGCGGGAGGACCTGCGCCTCACGGGGCGCCGGCTGGTCTTCACCAACGGCGTCTTCGACCTCCTGCATGCCGGTCACGCCGCCTACCTGGCCGAGGCCCGCGCCCTGGGCGACGCCCTGCTTGTCGGCCTCAACAGCGACCGCTCCGCCCGGGGGCTGGGCAAAGGCCCGGAGCGGCCGCTCATGCCGGAGGCGGACCGCGCCCTGCTCCTTCTTTCCCTGCGCTCGGTGGACGCCGTGGTGCTCTTCGACGAAGCAACGCCCCATGAGCTCATCTGCCTGCTGCGGCCGGACGTGCTGGCCAAAGGGGAGGACTACGCCCTGGATCAGATTGTGGGTGCCGCCGAGGTCTTGTCCTGGGGCGGCCGGGTGGAACGCCTGCCCCTGCTGCCGGGGCGCAGCACCACGGTCCTGGTGGAGCGGTTGCGCCGCCTGCTGGGCCGCCCGATCGATTCCTGAGCAAAGCGCCGGCGCAGCGCACAGCCCAGATTTTGGACAGTATTGTGCAGGATCGGGCACTTGCCAAGGTGATCGCGGCGCTAAGTGCTTGAGAATCAATTGACGGAATTCTGGCATGATCTTGGCAAATCAAAGCGCCAGCAAGATCAAACGGTTCAGAACCACTCATCCGAACATTCACCGTGCAAAGGTGAGATGGCTGCCGAGGTGCAAGGCCGAAGGCGGATCTGAACGGCGAGAAGGAAGTTGGTCTTGGTTGCTAATTCAAAAAGCCGCCTTCACGGGCGGCTTTCTTTTGGTGCGCCCAGCATGGGCGCCGTCCTGGAGGTGCAAGTCCTCCCGAGAGCAGGCCATCGCGATCGAAGTGAAGCGCAGCTGCGGAAGGGCGACCGACCGTGGGGAGGAAGCGTGGAGCGTAACCCGCGGGTGGATGGACAAGAACCGGATAGGAGGCGACGCCGGACGGGGCGAGCGGGCAAATGATCGCGAAGCTCCGATGGTCAAGGTCCAGGCGGCGTAAATCCGGCCATCGTGCGGTGAAGGACGGCGT
>JAUXWS010000083.1 GCA_030685015.1 bacterium | reverse complement strand
CTGATCGCGCCCATCGCCATGGAGAAGGACCTGCGCTTCGCCATCCGCGAGGGTGGCCGCACCATCGGCGCCGGCGTGGTGACGGAGATCCAGAAGTAGAATGGGCCGCGCCGTAGGGACACGACGCGTCGTGTCCCTACGCCAAGCCGGTCGTAGTAATAAGCAGGAGTCGGATCGTGGCCAATCCGAACATTCGCATCCGTCTCAAGGCATACGATCACAACCTGATCGACATGTCGGCCGAGAAGATCATCAAGACCGCGCGGGAGTCCGGCGCCATCGTGGCCGGCCCGATTCCGCTGCCCACTGATCGCTCGGTGGTCACGGTCAACCGGTCGCCCCATGTGGACAAGAAGTCCCGCGAGCAGTTCGAAACCCGCATCCACAAGCGGCTCATCGACATCCTCAACGCGACGAATCGCACGATCGACGCGTTGATGAAGTTGGAGCTGCCGGCGGGCGTGGACATCGAGATCAAGTCCTGAGGAGCCAGTCATGAGCGCCATACTGGGACGCAAACTCGGGATGACCACGGTCTTCGATGACAAGGGGGAGTGCATCCCCGTCACCGTCATCGAGGCCGGGCCCTGCACGGTCACCCAGATCAAGTCCAAGGATCGGGACGGCTACGAAGCCGTGCAACTGGGCTTTCTTGAAGTGAAGCCGGGCCGTGTCAACCGACCCGAGAGCGGCCACCTGAAAAAGGCCGGAGCCAAGCCCCTGCGCCACTTGCGGGAGTTCAAGAGCGCCATCCTGCGCAGCTACGAGCTGGGTGCGCAGGTCACCTGCGAGATCTTCCAGGCCGGCGACAAGGTGAAGATCTCCGGCACGAGCAAGGGCCGGGGCTTCACGGGCGTGATGAAGCGCCACAATTTCTCCGGCTTCAAGGCCTCCCACGGTGTGCACGAGTCCTACCGCGGATCGGGTTCGGTGGGCGCCTCCTCCGACCCTTCGCGCACTTTCAAGAACTGGCGCATGGCGGGCCAGTCCGGCAACGCCCGCGTGACGGTGTCCAACCTTCGCGTGGTGATGGTGGACGCGGAGCGCAACCTGCTGCTGGTCAAGGGGGCGGTTCCCGGCGCGCGCAACGGCCTCCTGGAAATCCAGAAGTAGGGGGGGATCCATGGAACTGATCGTCCACAAGCTTGACGGGTCCCCGACCAGCGAGAAGATCGAGCTGCCGGAATCCGTCTTCAACATCGAGAAGCCCAACGGCCACGCCATTTATCTGGCGGTGGTGTCGGAGGAGACGGCGGCCCGCCAGGGCACGCACGCCACTCTCAACCGGCGCCTGGTCAGCGGCGGCGGCAGGAAGCCCTACAAGCAGAAGGGCACGGGCAACGCGCGGCAGGGCACCAGCCGCGCCCCCCAGCACCGCCATGGCGGCACGGTCTTCGGACCTCAGCCCCACGAGTACGAGAAGAAGGTGAACAAGAAGGTCCGCCTGCTGGCCAAGCGCAGCGCCTACACGCTGCGCGCCCGGGAGCAGAAGGTGGTGGTGGTCGAGGATTTCGCCTTCGGCGCGCCGGAGACGAAGAAGATGGCCGGCATCCTCAAGGCCTTCGCCCTCACCGGCCGCCGCGTCCTCTTCCTCACAGGCGGCCAGGAACGCAACCTGTACCTGTCCGCGCGCAACATCTACAAGCTGGATCTGCAGCCGGCGGACCAGCCCAGCGTGCGGGACATCGTGGCCAGCGAGGTGGTCGTGCTGCAGAAGAGCGCGGTGGCCCGCCTGCAGGAGGTGTACGGTGGCTGAGAAGCGCGTGCTGATCCATCCCATCCTGTCCGAGAAGTCGGTGGAGCTCAAGGATGAGCGCAACCAGTACTCCTTCCGGGTGAGCGTGGACGCCAACAAGATCGAGATCCGCAAGGCGGTGGAGAAGCGCTTCGGCGTCACCGTCAACAGCGTGCGCACCGTCAATGTCGGTGGCAAGCTGAAGCGGATGGGAGCCCACGCCGGCCGGAGGTCGGACTGGAAGAAGGCGGTGGTGACCCTCAAGCCAGGCGACAAGATCGAACTGGTCGAAGGTCTGTAGAGAAGCGGGAGACAGGCAATGGCCCTGAAGCAGTACAAGCCGACGACGGCCGGGCAGCGCTTCCGCAGCACCCCCGGCTTCGAGGAGATCACCAAGTCCAAGCCCGAGAAGGCCCTCACCGTGATCAAGAAGAGCACGGGCGGGCGGAACAACATGGGCCGGATCACCTGCCGCCACCGGGGCGGCGGTCACAAGCAGAAGTACAGGATCATCGACTTCAAGCGGAACAAGGACGGCATCCCCGCCCGCGTCGCCGCCATCGAGTACGATCCCAACCGCAGCGCCCGCATCGCCCTGCTTTTCTACAAGGATGGCGAGAAGCGCTACATCATCGCCCCCGAGGGGCTCCAGGTCGACCAGTGGATCATGAGCGGCCCCGGCTCGGAGATCAAGACGGGCAATTGCCTGGCCTTGAAGGACATCCCCATGGGCGAGTTCGTGCACTGCATCGAGCTGAAGATCGGCAAGGGCGCCCAGATGGCCCGCGGCGCCGGATCCTCCGCCACCGTGATGGCCAAGGACGGCGACTACGTGCTGGTCAAGCTGCCCTCCGGCGAGTTGCGCAGGGTCCACCAGAACTGCCGCGCCACCATCGGCAAGACGGGCAATTCCGAGCACATGAACATCAGCTCGGGCAAGGCCGGGCGCAGTCGCTGGCTGGGCGTGCGGCCCACCGTGCGCGGCGTGGTCATGAACCCGGTCGACCATCCCATGGGCGGTGGCGAGGGTCGCAGCTCCGGCGGACGCCACCCCACCTCGCCGTGGGGCTGGAAGACCAAGGGCCTCAAGACGCGCAAGCGCCACAAGGACAGCGACAAGTTCATCGTGCGCCGCCGGACCAAGTAGGTAAAGGACCCTTCCCATGGCGAGATCGATCAAGAAAGGTCCCTTCGTGGACGACCACCTGATGAAGAAGGTGGACTCGATGAAGAACGCCGAAAGCAAGAAGGTCGTCCAGACCTGGAGCCGGCGCTCGATGATCACCCCGGAATTCATCGGCCTGACCTTCGCCGTGCACAACGGGAAGAAGTTCATCCCGGTGTACGTGACCGACAACATGGTGGGACACAAGTTGGGTGAGTTCGCCCCCACCCGCACCTACTTCGGTCACAAGGACAAGAAGGGCGACAAGAAGGCCAAGCGGTAGAGGAGTGGCGATGGAAGCGAAAGCAATCTGCCGCAACCTGCGCATCGCGCCGCGCAAGGTCCGCCTGGTGGCGGATCTGGTGCGCGGCATGCGGGTCAACGAGGCGCTGGTTCAGCTGCAGTTCAACCAGAAGCGCTCGTCCACACCCGTCTCCAAGCTGGTGCGTTCGGCGGTGGCCAACTTCAAGCAGATGGACGGCGCCAAGACCGTGGACATCGACGGCCTGGTCATCCAGGCGATCTGGGTGGACGAGGGGCCGACGGCCAAGCGTTTCCTGCCCCGCGCCATGGGCCGCGCCACGACCATCCGCAAGCGCTCCAGCCACGTCACGGTGGTGGTTGGCGAACAGCAGGCGGCGGCATCCACCGAGGCGGAGGCATAGCATGGGACAGAAGACGCATCCGATCGGCTTCCGGCTGGGGATCAACAAGACCTGGAGTTCGAACTGGTTCGACGAGCACCATTTCGCCGACAAGCTTCTCCAGGACGTCGAGATCCGCAAATACATCATGAGCCGCAAGGCTTACGCCAACGCGGGGATCGCGCGCATCGACATCGAGCGCCATCCGCGCACTGTGGTGCTGACCCTGCACACCGCCCGTCCCGGCCATGTGATCGGGAAGAAGGGCCAGGACGTGGAGCGCCTCCGCGAGGAGCTGAAGCTCAAGTTCGACAACGAGGTGCAGGTCAACATCATCGAGATCAAGAAGCCCGAGCTGGTGGCCCAGCTGGTGGCCGACTCCGTGGCCCGGCAGCTGGAGGGGCGCGTCTCCTTCCGCCGCGCCATGAAGAAGACCATCCAGGCCACCATGCGCAACGGCGCCGACGGCATCAAGATCATGTGTGCCGGCCGGCTGGGCGGCGCCGAGATGAGCCGCACCGAGCGCTACAAGGAAGGGCGCATTCCGCTGCACACTCTTCGCGCAGACATCGATTACGCGCTGGCGGAGGCCCGGACCACCTATGGCGTCATCGGCGTCAAGGTCTGGATCTGCCGCGGCGAGAAGTTCGGCGTGGACTACGACGCCCGCAAGCAGACCCGGCAGGGCCCGCCGAGGCCCCCGCGCCGCAAGTAGGAAAGGATCGTCATCATGTTGATGCCGAAGCGCGTCAAGCATCGCAAGAGCATGCGCGGCCGCATGACCGGACTGGCCTACCGCGGCTGCAATGTTGATTTCGGCCAGTTCGGCCTGAAAGCGACGGAGCCGGGCTGGGTGACGGCCCGCCAGATCGAGGCCGCCCGTGTGGCCATGACCCGCCACATCAAGCGCGGCGGCAAGGTCTGGATCCGCGTTTTCCCGGACAAGCCGGTGTCCAAGAAGCCCGCCGAGACCCGCATGGGCAAGGGCAAGGGCGCCCCCGAGTTCTGGGTGGCGGTCGTGAAACCAGGCAAGGTGCTCTTCGAGATCGAGGGCGTGAAGCGCGAGCTGGCCGAGGAGGCCCTCCGCCTGGCCGGCCAGAAGCTGGCCATCGGGTCCAGGTTCGTCGAGCGGCGGGACTAGGAGGTCGTGATGAAGGTGAAGGACATCCGGCTGATGAGCCGGGCCGATCTCGACGCCCGGCTGGCCGAGGCCGAGGAGTCGATGGGCGAGCTGCGCTACAAGCAGGGGATGAGCCAGTTGGACAATCCGCTGCGCATCCGCAAGCTGCGTCGGGACATCGCCCGACTGCGCACCATCGTCCACGAACTGGATCTCAAGGGTACACAGGCGTAGGAGCGATTCATGTCCGAGCGTGGCATTCGCAAGGTTCGGGTCGGCAGGGTCGTTTCCGCCGGCATGGACAAGAGCATCACGGTGGCCGTGGTGCGCAAGGTCAAGCATCCGATCTATTCCAAGTACTTCCAGAGCACGAAGAAGTACATGGCCCACGACGAGGCCAACGAGGCCCAGGCGGGGGATCTGGTGTCCATCACCGAGTGCCGGCCCCTGAGCCGCCGCAAGCGCTGGCGGCTGACCCAGATCATCGAGCGCAAGAAGTAAGGGGGGATCCGGACCATGATCCAGGAAGAAACCCGACTCAACGTCGCCGACAACACCGGCGCCAAGCTGCTCAAGTGCTTCCGTGTTCTGGGCGGCACCGGACGGCGCTACGCCAGCGTGGGCGACATCGTCGTCTGCTCGGTGAAGAAGGCGCTGCCGGCCAGCAACATCAAGAAGGGCTCGGTGGTGAAGGCCGTCATCGTGCGCACGACCAAGGAAGTGCGGCGCAGCGACGGCTCCTACATCCGCTTCGACGACAATGCCGCCGTCATCATCGACGAGAAGCGCGAGCCCAAGGGCACGCGCATTTTCGGCCCGGTGGCGCGCGAACTGCGGGATCGGCAATTCATGAAGATTGTCTCCCTGGCCCCGGAGGTGCTGTGATGAAGCTCAAGAAGGGCGACAAGGTCCTCATCCTGTCCGGCGTGGACAAGGGCAAGGAGGGCCGGGTGCTGCAGGCGCTGCCCAAGAAGGACCGCGTGCTGGTGGAGGGCGTCAATGTGATCAAGCGCCACACCAAGCCGCGCTCCCAGGGCCAGCCGGGCGGCATCATTGAGAAGGAGGCCCCCGTGCACGTGTCCAAGGTCGCCTTTGTCGACCCCAACACGGGCAAGGCGGCGGGCCTGGGCGTGAAGGTCGTCGACGGCCGCCGCGTCCGCGTCTCCAAGGTTTCCAACGAGGTGGTGTGAGCGAGATGAGCTACGAACCCCGACTGAAGGCCTCGTACCGGGACAAAGTGCGCAAGGGCCTGATGGAGCGCTTCGGCTACACCAGCGTGATGCAGGTGCCGAAGCTGAGCAAGATCGTCCTCAACGTGGGGATGGGCGCCGCCAAGGACACGCCCAAGGCCCTGGAGTCGGCCGTGGAGGAGCTGGGCCTGATCACCGGCCGCAAGGCCGTGGTCAACAAGGCCCGCAAGTCCATCTCCAACTTCAAGCTGCGGGAAGGGATGCCGGTGGGCGCCAGCGTCACCCTGCGCCGGGAGGCCATGTGGGAGTTCCTCGACCGCTTCATCTCGGTCGTGACGCCCCGCATGAGGGACTTCCGCGGCCTGAGTGACCGCTCCTTCGACGGACGCGGCAATTACAACCTGGGCATCAAGGAGCAGATCGTCTTCCCGGAGATCGACTACGACAAGGTCGAGCGCGTCCACGGGATGGACATCTGCTTCGTGACGACGGCCGGGACGGATGAAGAATGCAAGGTGCTGCTGGCCGAGCTCGGCATGCCCTTCGTCAAGAGAAACCAGTGAGGACCACATGGCCCGTCAAGCACTGATCAAGAAGCAGCAGGCCGTGCCCAAGTTCAAGGTGCGCGCCTACACGCGCTGCCGCAAGTGCGGCCGCGCCCGCGCCTACCTGCGCAAGTTCGGGCTGTGCCGCATCTGCTTCCGGCAGATGGCCCTGGCCGGTGAGATCCCGGGCGTTGTCAAGGCCAGCTGGTAAGGAGGACCCCATGCCTGTGACGGATCCGATCGCCGATCTGCTGACCCGCATCCGCAACGCCATCCGCGCCAACAAGCGCCTGGTGGACTGCCCCAGCTCCAACATCAAGTTGCGGGTGGTGGACATCCTGGCCAAGGAAGGCTCCATCCGCGGCTACAAGGTGGAGCAGGACACGATCCAGGGCACGATCCGCATCGCCCTGCGCTTCGACGGCAACGGCAAGAGCGTGATCAGCGGACTGCGCCGCGTCTCCAAGCCCGGCCTGCGCCAGTACCGCGGCACGGCCAACCTGCCCCGCGTGCGCAACAACCTGGGCATCGCCATCATGAGCACGCCCGAGGGCGTCATCACCAACAAAGAGGCCCGTACCCGCAACGTGGGTGGCGAGGTTCTCTGCTACATCTGGTAAGGAGGCTGAGGTGTCACGAATCGGAAGACTGCCCGTCCCCCTTCCCGCGGGGGTCGAGGTCAGCCAGGCCGGCACCCGGCTGGCCGTCAAGGGTCCCAAGGGCGAGCTGGCCATGGACCTGCATCCGGATATGGTCGTGCGCCGCGAGGAGGGCACGCTGCTGGTGGAGCGTCCCTCCGACGAGCCGCGCCACCGCGCCCTGCATGGCATGACGCGGGCCCTGGTCGCCAACATGGTGACCGGCGTCACCACCGGCTTCCTCAAGAAGCTGGAGATCGTGGGCGTGGGCTACACGGCGGAGCTGAAGTCCGGTCATTTGAACCTCAAGCTGGGCTTCACGCACCAGATCGTCTTCCAGCCCCCGGCCGGAATCAGCATCGTGGTGCCCAAGCCGACCCAGATCGAGATCAGTGGTCTCGACCGCGCCCTGGTGGGCGAAGTGGCGGCCCTCGTGCGCGGCTTCAAGCCGCCGGAACCCTACAAGGGCAAGGGCATTCGTTACTCGGGCGAATACATCGAGAAGAAGGCCGGCAAGACCGGCAAGAAGTAGGGCAAGCGCCATGAGCATGAACATTCGCCAGCAGGGGCGCCAGCGGCGCCACATGCACACCCGGAAGAAGGTGAGCGGCAGCGCCCAGCGCCCGCGCCTCTCCGTCTTCCGCAGCGCCCGGCACCTGTACGTCCAGCTCATCGACGACGAGCAGGGCAAGACCCTGGCCGCCCACTCCACCAAGTCCAAGGACCTGGCCGCTTCCCTGGCCGAGGCCAAGAACCCGGTGGAGAAGGGGTTCATCGTCGGGAAGGCCCTGGCCGAGTTGGCCAAGAGCCGCGAGATCAGCGCCTGCGTCTTCGACCGCTCCGGATACAAGTACTGGGGCCGGGTCAAGGCGGTGGCCGACGGCGCCCGCGAGGGCGGACTGAACTTCTAAGCCAGGCAGGAGAGTCCCTTGGAACACGTGAACACCCAGGAACTGGGCCTGATCGAGAAGGTCGTCAACATCAACCGCACGGCGAAGGTGGTCAAGGGTGGCCGCAACTTCGGCTTCAACGCCATCGTCGTGGTCGGGGACGGACACGGCCGGGTGGGCTGGGGCCTGGGCAAGGCCAACGAGGTGGTCAACGCCATCGAGAAGGGCACGGAGTCGGCCAAGCGGAACATGATCCGCGTGGAGCTCTCCGGCAGCACCATCCCCCACGAGATCATCGGCCGTTTCGGCGCCGGCCGCGTGTTGCTCCGCCCCGCCTCGGCGGGAACGGGCATCATCGCCGGCAAGAACGTGCGCGCCGTGATGGAGTGCGCCGGCGTGCGCGACGTGCTCTCCAAGAGCCTGGGTTCCAACAACCCGCACAACGAGGTCAAGGCGGCCTTCCAGGCCCTGCTGGAGCTGACCAGTCCCGGCCAGCTGTCCCGCCGCCTCAACCGCAGCCTGCGCGACATCTACCAGATGGGCGAGGAGAAGGAGACCGGCGAGGCATGAGACTGAAGATCACCTACGTGCGCAGCGGGATCGGCCGTCTGCCCGTCCAGCGCGCCACGGTCAAGGCCCTCGGACTGAGGCGCCTGAACCACAGCGTCATCCACGAGGCCACCCCCCAGATCTTGGGCATGGTGAAGGCCATCCCCCACCTGCTGAAGGTGGAAGAGCTTAACGACTAGGAGGACCCCGATGAACCTGGGATCCCTGAACCATGCTGAAGGAGCCCATCACCGCACCAAGCGGATCGGGCGCGGGGACGGCTCCGGCCACGGCGGCACGTCCTGCCGCGGACACAAGGGCCAGCGCTCGCGGTCGGGCGCCAAGCGCCGCGCCTGGTTCGAAGGCGGCCAGATGCCCATCCAGCGCCGCTTGCCCAAGCGGGGTTTCACCAACATCCGCCGCGAGGAGAACCAGATCGTCCAGTTGACAAGCCTGGCGACCCTGGCGGGTGGCCTGGTCAACCCCGAGAGTCTGCTGGCGGCGGGACTGATCGGTCGCCTGGACGCGCCGGTGAAGATCCTGTGCGACGGCGAGCTGGCAGCCGCCTTGACGGTGAGCGGCATCAAGGTCTCCAAGTCGGCCCTGGCCCGCATCGAGGCGGCGGGCGGCAGCGTCGTGGCCCACCAGGGCTAAGTGGCGTCCACAAAAAAGGCACCCTGAATGCTGGACAAATTCGCCAACATCTTCCGGATTCCTGAACTAAGGGACCGGGTGCTCTTCACCCTGTTCATCTTCCTGGTGTGCCGGATCGGCGTTCACATCCCCACCCCGGGCATCAACGGCGATGCCCTGGGCGAGTTCTTCAGGCAAAGCCAGAACACCCTCTTCGGCCTCTACGACATGTTCACGGGCGGCGCCTTCCAGAAGGTGGGCATCTTCGGTCTGGGCGTAATGCCCTACATCAGCGCCAGCATCATCATCCAACTGATGGGCACGACCGTGCCCTTCTTCCAGCGTCTGATGAAGGAAGGCGAGCAGGGCCGCAAGAAGATCACCCAGTACACGCGCTACGGCACGGTCTTCCTGTCCGCCATGCAGGCCGCGGGCGTGGGCGTCTTCCTGGAGAGCATCACCTCCCCCAGCGGCGCTCCCATCGTTCTCATCCCGGGGCTGAGCTTCAAGCTGACCACCATGCTCATGCTGACGACGGGCACGCTCATCCTCATGTGGCTGGGCGAGCAGATCACCGAGCGTGGCGTGGGCAACGGAATGAGCCTCATCATCTTCCTCGGCGTGGTGGAATCCATTCCCATGGCCCTGATGGACGAGGCGCAGCAGGTCATCGCCCAGACCCGCCCCCTCCTGGCCGAGCTTTTCCTGCTGGCCCTGATGGGCGCCACCATCATGGGGGCGATCGTCCTTATCCAGGGTGTGCGCAAGATTCCCGTCCAGTATGCCAAGCGCGTGGTGGGTCGGCGCGTGATGGGCGGCCAGAGCACGCATTTGCCCTTGCGCATCAACATGGCGGGCGTGATGCCCATCATCTTCGCCCAGTCCCTCATGTTCCTGCCCCAGACCCTGGGCACCCTGCTGCCCGAGGGCGCCATCAAGGAGTTCGTCAACAACGCCTTCAACTGGACGGCGTGGCCATATTTGATCAGCTACTGGCTGCTCATCGTCTTCTTCACTTATTTCTACACGGCCATGTCCTTCAACCCCATTGAGGTGGCGGAGAACCTGAAGCGCTATGGCGGCTTCATTCCCGGGATCCGGCCGGGCAAGAAGACGAGCGATTACATCGATTTCGTGCTGACGCGCATCACTCTGCCGGGATCGATCTTCCTTGGATTCCTCGCGGTGTTCCCCCAAATCCTCTTCCGCTATGCGGGGGACATGCTGGGCTCCAACATCTCCTTCAACTTCGCCTCCTTTTTCGGGGGCACGGGGCTGCTGATCATGGTGGGTGTCGCGCTGGACACCCTCCAGCAGATCGAGTCGCATCTGACGATGCGGCATTACGATGGCCTGATGAAGTCGGGGCGGATCCGGGGACGAAGCCGCATGTCCTGATGGGTGGAGGAGTGGAATGCGATTGATCCTGCTGGGCGCCCCGGGCGCTGGAAAGGGAACGCAAGCCAAGCGGATCTCCACCGAGATGGGCATTCCACAGGTCTCGACGGGCGACATCCTGCGCGACCAGATCCGGCGCGGAACCGAGTTGGGCGTGCGCGTGAAGTACTACCTGGACCAGGGCAACTTGGTGCCGGACGACCTGATCCTTGAAATCGTCCAGGATCGCCTGAAGCAGGAGGATTGCCGCGGCGGCTTCATCCTGGATGGCTTTCCGCGAACGGTGGCCCAGGCCGAGGGGCTGGAGGCCATCCTGGAGCGGGACGGCATGGGACTGAGCGCCGTCGTCGCCCTGGAGTCCGATTCCGAAACACTGGTGCGCCGCCTTGGGGCACGCTTCACTTGTCGGGACTGCGGCGCGGATTACAACGCCCAGACGGGGGAGATCCCCTCGCGCTGCACGAAGTGCGGCGGGCCGGTGGGGCCGCGCGACGACGACTCGGCCGAGACGGTCCGGCACCGCCTGCGGATCTTCGAGGAGCAGACGGCGCCCCTCATCCGCTTTTACGAGGAGCGGGGACGCCTGCGCCGGGTGAACGGCATGGCGCCGGTGGAGGATGTCTTCCGCGCCATCCTGTCCATGCTGGGCTAGTCGATGGCGCGTCTTTACAGCAGCCGGGAGTTCGAGGGGATCCGTCGGGCCTGCCGGATCCTTCCCCAGGCCTTCCGCCTGGTGGAAGCCCACATCGGGCCGGGAGTGAGCACGGCCGAGTTGAACCGGATCGTTGACAGCTTCATCCGCTCCCAGGGCGCCAGACCCTCCTTCATCGGCGTGCCGGGTCCGCCCGGAGTGGCGCCCTTTCCGGCCTGCTGCTGCATCTCGATCAATGACGAGGTGGTGCACGGCATACCGGGGGATCGCCTCCTGCAGGAGGGCGACATCGTTAAGATCGATGCCGGCACCTGCCTGGACGGTTGCTACGGGGATTCGGCGCGCAGCTTCCCGGTCGGCCGGGTGAGCGAGGAGCGCCGGCGCTTGATGGTGGCCACGCGCGAGTCCCTCTTCAAGGGCATCGAGGCGGCGCGGGGTGGGAACCGGATCGGCGACATCGGCGCCGCGGTTTCCGCCCATGTGGAGGCACTTGGCTATTCCGTGGTGCGGGACATGGTGGGCCACGGAGTGGGCGGCGCCGTGCACGAGGCACCGGAAGTGCCGAACTACGGCACGGCGGGGCAAGGGCTGCGGCTGCGGGCCGGCATGTGCCTGGCCCTGGAGCCCATGATCAACGCCGGCGAGTGGCGCATCCGGGTGTTGGGCGATGGCTGGACGGTGGCCACGGCCGACGGATCCGACAGCGCCCATTTCGAACATCAGATTCGCGTCACGGACGCGGAGCCGGAGATCCTGACCCTCGACTAGGAGCGGCATGGGAAAGACGGACATCATCAAGATCGACGGAACCGTGTTGGAGACGCTGCCCAACGCCTCCTTCCGGGTCAAGCTGGATAATGGCCACATCGTGTTGGCCCATATCTCGGGGAAGATGCGCATGCACTACATCCGCATCCTGCCCGGGGACAAGGTGACGGTGGAGCTGTCCCCCTATGATCTGACCAGGGGGCGGATCACCTTCAGGCACAAGTAGGCCAAGGCCGACGCGCAGCGCGGCCTTGGCCGCGGCGCTTGCAGCCGACTTCGCGGCTGAAGCGCCTTGCACCGGACAAGCCGCTGCAAGGATGGCGCTTGCAACCGGCTTCGCGGCTGAAGCGCCTTGCACCGGACAAGCCGCTGCAAGACGAGTTGAACAAAACACTGGACGAGGATAGAGGGAGACTCGGCGATGAAAGTCAAAGCGTCGGTCAAGAAAATCTGCGAGAGCTGCAAGATCGTGCGGCGTGCCGGCGTGGTACGCGTCATCTGCAGCAAAACCCGCAAGCACAAGCAGCGTCAGGGCTAGAGCCCAGTCAGAAGGTGGCGGACCGGTAGAGGCCGGAACCGCCCCGCATTCGGGAGGCACCATTGGCACGCATTGCCGGAGTTGATCTGCCCAAGAACAAGCGCGTCGAGATCGGGCTCACCTACATCTTCGGAATCGGCCTGTCCATGGCCCGCTCCATCCTGGAGAAGGCCAATGTCAGTCCGGACACCCGGGTGATGAACCTGGACGAGGAGGAGCTGAGGCGCATCCGCGCGGTGATCCAGAACGACATCAAGGTCGAGGGCGCTCTGCGGACGGAGATCACGATGAACATCAAGCGGCTGATGGATATCGGCTGCTATCGTGGCCTGCGCCATCGCCGCAACCTGCCTGTTCGCGGTCAGAACACGAAGAACAACGCCCGCACGCGCAAGGGACGCAAGAAGTCCAGCGGCGTGGTGAAGAAGGGTTAATCCCAGTCCCCGGAGGATATCTTGGCCAAGACCGTCAAGAAGAAAGTCAAGAAGAAGGAGAAGGTGGACGCGGTGGGGAGCGCCTTCATCAAGGCGAGCTTCAACAACACCATCGTCTCTCTCACGGACAGCTACGGCAACGTGATCTCCTGGTCCTCGGGCGGCGCCCGCGGCCGATTCAAGGGGTCGCGCAAGAGCACGGCCTTCGCCGCCCAGCTGGCGGCCGCCGAGTGCGCCAAGGCCGCCATGGACCTGGGCCTGCGCCGGGTGTCCGTCTTTGTCAAAGGGCCGGGAGCCGGCCGCGAGTCCTCGATCCGCGCCCTGCAGGCCGCCGGCCTGATGGTCACGGCGATCAAGGACACGACGCCGCTGCCGCACAACGGTTGTCGGCCGCGCAAGAAGCGCCGCATCTGATTCCGCCCGGCCGCCCTTGTCGCGTCCGGTGGTCCGCCGGGGAATCTGCCGCCAGGGCACTCCCCCGGTCCCCGTGTCCGGCCTTGGCGGCTGCCCGCGGCAGTGTCGGCAGCCCTCGGAAGCAGCTTCGAACAGGAGACCCGACTGCATGAACGGACTCAATCCCCAGCGCCCGGAAGCCGTCGAGCTGGACCACACCAGCTACAGCCCGTCTTTCGGCCGCTTCTTCCTTCAGCCTCTGGAGCGCGGTTACGGCGTCACCCTGGGCAATTCGCTCAGGCGCATGCTCCTCTCCTCGATTCCGGGTGCGGCCATCACCCACGTGCGGATCGACGGCGTGCTGCAGGAGTTCTCCACCATCCCCGGCGTGACCGAGGACGTGACGGACATCATCCTCAACCTCAAGCAGGTCCAGGTCAAGCTGCTTTCCAAGCGGCCGGAGCGCCTCACCCTGCAGATCAAGGGGCCGGCCACCATCACCGCCGCCGACCTGCAGAAGGCCAGCACCGAGATCGAGGTGATGAACCCCGACCTGCACATCGCCACCGTCAACACGGCCAGCGATCTGCTGATGGAGCTGGAGGTGCGGCGCGGTTTCGGCTATGTGCCGGCCGAGGACAACCAGATGGACGACCAGCCCATCGGCACCATCCCCGTCGATTCGCTCTTCTCGCCGGTGACCAACGTCACCTACCGCGTGGAGAACACCCGGGTGGGCCACAAGACGGACTATGAGAAACTGATCCTCGAGATCACCACCAACGGCACGGTCACTCCCGACGACGCCCTCACCCTGGCGGGGCGCACCCTGATGGAGCACGTGCGGCTCTTCATCGAGTTCGACATGAACCCCTCGGAGTCGCCCGAGGAGGAGATCGACGAAGAGGTCCTCAACATCCGCAAGCTGCTGCTGAAGAACGTCGAGGAGCTGGAGCTGACGGTGCGCGCCTCCAATTGCATCAAGGAGGCCCGCATCAAGACGATCGGCGAGCTGGTGGGCAAGTCGGAAGCCGAGATGCTGAAGTACAAGAACTTCGGCCGCAAGTCCCTCAACGAGCTGACCGCCGTGCTGAAAACGCACGGGCTGGAGTTCGGCATGGACATCTCGCGCTACCTGGGCGACATGGGCAAGAACGATTAAGGCGGGACACCATGAGACACCGGAAATCCCAAGTCAAGCTCAACCGCAGCACCTCCCATCGCCGCGCCCTGCTGGCGAACCTGGCCTGTGGCCTGATTGAGCACAAGCGCATCACGACCACCATCGGCAAGGCGCAGGCGGCGCGCAGCTACACGGAGCGCATGGTCACCTTCGCCAAGAAGGGCACCCTGGCGGCCCGGCGCCACGTGCTGGCCCATCTGGTGCACAAGGACGTGGTCAAGCACCTCTTCGACGAGATCGGCCCGCGCTTCGCGGACCGGCCGGGCGGCTACACGCGCATCATCCGCGTGGGCACCCGCCCCGGCGACCAGGCCGAGATGGCCATCCTCGAGTTCGTCGGCTACGAGGAGCAGCTGGACAAGTAGTCCGGCCGGCATGTCTGACAGGAGCCCATCCGTCGCGAGACGGGTGGGCTTTGCCGTAACGAGCCGCAGCGGCCGGCCGATCATCCGGGGGCGGAGGCTTGGCCCCGGTCGGTCAAGCGCTGGGAGGTTGGCGTGAGCTGGTCGAATCCATGGGACGAGCGCTTCGCGACGGAGGACTACGTCTACGGCACGGCGCCCAACCGCTGGCTGGAGGCCCAGGACGGGCTGCTGCCGCGGATGGGCCGCGCCCTGGCCGTCGCCGACGGGGAGGGCCGCAACGGGGTCTGGCTGGCCGAGCGCGGCCTGAGGGTCACCGCGGTGGACGGCTCGCGGGTGGGGCTGGAGAAGGCCAGGCGCCTGGCCCGCGAACGCGCTTGCGCGGCGCGCTACCAGACGGTCCTGGCGGACTTGATCACCTGGGACTGCCCGGCGCATGCCTACGAGCTGGTTGTCCTGTGCTACCTGCACCTGCCGCCGGCGCCCCGGCGGGAGCTTCACCGCCGTCTGGCCGCCAGCCTGGTCCCCGGTGGCCTCCTGGTGATGGAGGCCTTCACGCCGCGGCAACTGGCCTTCCGCACGGGCGGCCCTTCCCACCCGGACCTGCTCTATGAGCCGGTGGAACTTGGACGGGACTTCGCCGGGCTGGAGATCCTCCACCTGGAAGAGACGGAATTGGAGTTGGAGGAGGGGCTGCTGCACCGCGGGCGCAGCGCCGTGCTTAGACTGCTGGCCCGCAATGCGTCGAACCCGGGCCGGTGATTGCGGGCGAATCGGGTTGCCGCCTTCCTTCGCTCCTTGGCTTTGCGCACGTGGGACCCCTTTCCGGAGACATCCATGGAAGCCGTGCTGATTGGGCTGGTACCGGGCCAGGCCATCCGCCTGGATCCGGACCAGCTTGAGGCCATCCTGGCCGCCGCCTTGATAGAGTCGGAAGCGGACAGCGGCATGACCGGACCCATCCGCGTCCTGGGCCTGCCGGGCTGGCCGGATCGCTGGATCCAGGAGTTCGACACCCGGCGCCGACCGGTGCTGCGCCGCCTGCGGGTGGACGAGGATCCGATGGCCTTCATCGCGGCGCGGCGGGAAGCCTATGAAAGGATGTGGGACGGCTGAGGCTGTTCCATCGACTACCTGGGGTAGCCCCGGCCGGTCGGCCGGAGATGGTGAAGAGGACGAGGCCACGGCCGGAGGATCCCGCCCGGGTCGGGCGTCAGGCGTCGATTCCTACCTTGCCGTTCGTCACACAGCCAGGGCAGGACATGAGCCGGACTCCGCACCCCAACCTCTTCCATGATCCCGAGGAGCGTCGCCGCCTGGCGCCGCTGGCCGAGCGCATGCGCGCCCGCCGCCTGGACGAGGTGGTGGGCCAGCCCGAGCTGACCGGCCCGGACAGCCCGCTCCGCCGCATGCTGGAGACGGGCCGCCTCGAGTCGGTCCTGTTCTGGGGGCCGCCCGGCTGCGGCAAGACGACCCTGGCCCGCCTCATCATGGACGAGAGCGGGGCCGAGACCCACTCCCTCAACGCCGTCACCAGCGGCGTGGGGGAGCTGCGCAAGGTCTTCGAGGCGGCGGAGGCGGCGCTCAATCTGCACGGGCGGCGCAGCCTGCTCTTCATCGACGAGATCCATCGCTACAACAAGGCCCAGCAGGACGCCCTCCTCAAGACCGTCGAGGACGGCACCCTGACGCTGCTGGCGGCGACGACCGAGAATCCCGGCTTCGAGATCATCCCCGCCCTCCTCTCGCGCTGCCATCTGCTGACCCTGCGCCCGCTGGACGACGTGGCCCTGCTGGAGCTGGCCGGGCGCGCCCTGGAGCGCGACGAGTGGCTGGCCAGCCTCAAGGCGGAGCTGGAAGAGGCGGCGCGGGCGCGGCTCTGCCTGCTGGCGGGCGGCGATGCCCGGCGCCTGCTGCAACTGCTGGAGATGGCGGCGACGGTGGCGCGGCCCGACGCGGAGGGTCGGCGCCGCATCGGCCTGGCCGAGCTGCAGGCGACGGGCCAGGGCCACCGCCTGCCCTTCGACAAGGGCGGAGACCAGCACTACGACCAGATCAGCGCCCTGATCAAGAGTGTGCGCGGCAGCGACGCCGACGCCGCCATCTACTGGCTGGCGCGCCTGCTGGAGAGCGGCGAGGAGCCGCGCTTCATCGCCCGGCGCCTGCTCATCCTGGCCAGCGAGGACATCGGCAACGCCGCGCCCAACGGGCTGGTGCTGGCCAACGCCTGCTTCGAGGCCGTCCACAAGCTGGGACTGCCCGAGGCCATGTATCCGCTGGCCCAGTGCGCGGCCTTCCTCGCGGCGCAGCCCAAGTCCAACGCCTGCGCCGCTGCCATCCTCGAGGCGCGCCGGGTGGTGCGCGCCCGGGGCGCCGACCCCGTCCCCGTCCACTTGCGCAACGCCCCGACCCGCCTGGCCAGGGAGCTGGGCCACGGCGCGGATTACCAATACCCGCCCGACCACGAGGGCAGTTTCGCGCGCCAGGCCTACCTGCCGGAGGGACTGGAGGACCTGCGCCTCTACCGTCCCAGCCGCCGGGGCCTGGAGGGGAAGCTGCGGGACTACCTGGCCTCTTGCTGGCCCGAGCGCTTCGCGTCGGGTTCGCTTGAACACTCCGCCGCGGAGGGCGAGTGACCTTCGCCATCCACGTGGTCGGGCGCAGCCGGGAAGCCTGGCTGCAGGAGGCGGAGTCCGAGTACCGCAAGCGCCTATGCGCCTGGGCCAACGTGGAGCTGGTGGTGCACAAGGCGGAGACCCTGGGTCCCGGGCTGCCGCCGGAGGCCGCCCGCCGGGCGGAGGCCGCCCGTCTGCTGGAAGGGTTGGACGCGCGGGAGGAGCTGGTGGCCCTGGACGAGGGCGGCCGCACCTTCAACAGCCCGGAGCTGGCCGCCTGGCTGGAGGGCCGGCTGGGGTCGGGGGTCAGTCGCTTCCGCTTCGTGGTGGGTGGGGCGGAGGGCCTCGACCCGGAGCTGCGTCGACGGGCCGGGCTGGTGCTCAGCCTCTCGCGCCTCACCTTCACCCACCAGATGGTGCGCCTGGTGCTCCTGGAGCAGCTCTACCGGGCGCTGATGATCCGCGAGGGCCGCCCCTACCACCGGGGCTGATGTTCGACCACACCGGAGGAATGAGAAGGAATGACTCCCGCCGAGCGTCTGGCCGCCCACGTCACACATCTGGACCGGCCTGTCTCCGCCGTGCACGGCCTGCCGCCGGAGGTGGTGGCCGTGCTCTTCGCCCAGGTCAGCCGCAGCCCGGCGGGTTTCCGCGAGAACCTGCTCAAGCTGATGGAGGAGGACAGGTTGCCCCTTGCCTCCACCAGGCACGGCTTCGACCAGGCCCGCGCCGCGGCCTTCCACGAGAAATGGGTGCTGGGCTACGGCCATGCCAGCGTGGCCGAGCACGCCGTGCTGCATGTCGCGGTGGAGGATTGCTCCATCCTGGCCGCCAAGGCTCTCGAGGAGGCGCGCCTGGCCAGTTTCACCGAGAAGAGTTCCCGTTACCAGGTCTTCGACGAGGGGCGCTTCCACGTGCCGGAGGAGTGGCGGGGCCGCTGCTGGGAGAGCGCGGCCCTTGCCCTCGTGGGCGAACTCTACGCCGCCTACACCCGCGTCCTCCAGTGGGCGCGCGCCCGTCTCGAGGCGGGACCCCGCGCCGCCGGCTTGTCCGACCGGGCCTGGCGCCAGGCCGTGCACGCCTCCGCCTGCGACACGGCCCGCTACCTGCTGCCGGCCGGGGCGAAGACCAGCCTGGGCATGACGCTCAACGCGCGCGTCGCGGCCCATCTCATCCGCCGGCTGCGCGCCCATCCCCTGGCCGAGCTGCGCCAGCTGGGCGACCGCCTGGAGGAGGAGGGCTGCCGCATCACGCCCGTCCTCCTGCGCCATTCCCGCCCCTCGGACCACCAGCGGGGCCTCGCCGCCACCTTGGCGGAGGTCCTCCCACCAGCCGGCGGCACGGGCGGCGCGGACTGGCCCCGCGTCCGTCTGGTGGACTGGGACGCCGATGCCGAGCTGCGCATCCTGGCCGACTGGATCCTCCAGTCGCGGCCGGTGGACCTGGCGGAGGCCCGCCGGGTGGCGGCGGGCCTGGATGCGGAGACGCGGCGCCGCATCTTCGATCGGATCCTGGGCGGGCGCGGCCCTCATGATCAGGCGCCCCGTGCCCTGGAACAGGCCACCGTGACCGTGGAATTCTGCCTGGACTATGGCGCCTTCCGCGACCTGCAGCGCCACCGCATGCTCAGCCCCACGCTGACACCCCTGGGATGCCGCTGGGGCTGGGAACTGCCCGACGAACTGCAGGGCTGCCCCTGGCAGGGGGAGGTGGAGGACCTGCTCGCCCGCGTGCGCAGCCTGTGGGAGACCATGGCCCGCGAGGAGGGCGAGGCGGCCGCCTACCTGGTGCCCCTGGCCTTCCGCCACCGCTTTGTGTTGAAGATGAACCTGAGGGAATGCGACCACCTCATCCGCCTGCGCAGCACGCCGGCGGGGCACGCCTCCTACCGGCGGGCGGCCTGGCAGCTGTTGGCGGAACTGCGGCGCGCGCTGCCCGGGCTGGCCGGGCATCTGCAGGAACCGGGACGCAGCGATGAGGAGGATGGCGCGCCGGCGCGCCAGGCCGAGCTGCTCCGCCAGGAGGGGGCGCGGGAGAGGGCGGCCGGCACTTCCCCGGACGGCTGACATTTGCAATCATTGTGCCGGTCCAAGGCAGCAATGGGGGCGCCGTGAGCAGACTGGAAACGAAGTTGTTCGTCGGCCTGGAAATCACACCGAAATTGCAGGAGAATCTGGACTCCTGCAAAAAGGCCATGGAACTCTACTTCCGCTTGGACAATCCGGACTACCTGCTGGTGCGCCGCATCGGGGAGAAGGACTGCATCGGGCGCATCGTGCCCCTGCCTTTTCCCTGCCAGGACCTGGACAATGTCCAGCGCAATGTGGTCAGCCTCATCAAGCTGATCGCACCCAACTTCAGGCTTCACCCCGACAGCGTGCAGCTGTTTGCCTATCAAGAGTTTCAATCCGAAATCAGGATGTAGTCGCCCCGCCGCTCCACCCGGCCCAGTTCCACCAGGGCGGCCAGGATCTCCTCCCAGTCCGCGTAATGGGGTGACCAAAGGGCGGCCACTTCCTCCACGGGCAACAAACGATCCCTCTCCAGCAGCGAGTGGAACCAGTCCAGCACCACCTGGCGACGACGCGGATGGGATGGCAGGCCACGCTGGGAGTGCTCCAGAAAGGATCTGAGTGCCGCCTCCCGGTAGGCTTCCTGGTTCCAGGCTGGTTGGCTGCGGCGTTGCCGCAAGAGGTTCAACCACTGGACCAGCTCCCCCGGTCCGGTGGGCACCAGGTAGAAGTCGTGGTGGCGGCCTTCCTTGCGCATGCCGGCCAGACCGGCCTCGCGCAGGATGGCCAGGTGGTGGGAGACGGTGGGCGCGCTGAGCCCGCATTCCTCCGCCAGGTCGGCCACGCCACGATCCCGCACCGCCAGCAGTTCCAGGATCCGCCGCCGGCGGGGATCGGCCAAGGCGCGCAGTTTCAGGTCGAAGGGATCGGCCATGGTGCTTCCCAAGCTGTCCTTGTCCACCTTTGCCGCCAAGGTGCAGATTCGGGGGCGGATCCCCCACCTTGCGCGGTGGCTTCGTCAAACCTGGCGCGAAGCGGGATCAAACTGAACTGAACCAAGCCATAAGTCCTCATTGTACAAATCACAATAGTCCGAACTTTGTTGAGCGTCGCCCGCCCGCACCAGTGGGGGAAGGGAGACTCACTACCTCCCACAAAAAACCACGCTGGCCCCATGAGCAGGAGTCAAATTATAGTGTTGATATGCAATGAGAATGCTGATTGACAGTTGATTGATGTGCGAAATGTGGCCGAAAACGCTTGACTTCATGTCAGTGAACGCGTACTTTTCGGGCGAATTGTGGTAATTCGTGGGCATCGAGGGTCGCCATGCCGTACTTCATGGGAGAATACTCCTACGCCATGGATGAGAAGGGGAGGGTGAAGATTCCTTCCGCCTTCAAGGCCGACCTTGCCCCCGGCGACGACGCCCTGGTCTATCTGGTGCGGGACCGGGACGAGTGCGTGGCTGTCTACACCCCCGCCGAGTACCAGAAACTCCAGGATCGCCTGACCAGCCTGGACCGCTCCGTGCCCGCCAACCGCATCCTCATCCGGCGCCAGATCTCCTGCGCCTTCCCTTGTCCGGTGGATGCCCAGGGTCGGATCAAGGTCCCCGCCGAGCTGATCAAGCTGGCCCGGCTGGAGAAGGGCGGCGACGTGAAACTGGCCGGCTTCATCGATTACGTGCAGATCTGGAATCCGGACGAATACCAGAAGTCCATGCACCTGCAGGACGGGGAGTAGCGTCGAGGTGGGCATGCACATCGTGCAGCGCAGCCAGGGAGACCTGGACCTCTTCCGCCTCAAGGGCGAGCTGGACGCCGGCTCGGTGGAACAGCTGGCCTTCATCCTGGGCGCCATGCCGGGCGGACGCCGCATCCAGTTCGACTTCCGCCAGGTGAGGAACGCCGCCGGTCCCGAGGCCACCAGCTGGCTCAAGACCGTGCTGGCCCGTCGTCCCGCGGGGCGGGGCCTCCTCTTCTCGGGCATTCCGCAGCCGGCGGCCCGGCGGCACGCGCGCGCAGGCCTGCCGCCCGCCATCTTCGTCTGACCGATGTATCACGAACCCGTCCTGGCAAGGGAAGTGATGGAACGACTGGTCACTTCCCCGGGCGGACTCTACCTGGACTGCACCATGGGCGGGGGCGGACACAGCCGCGCCATCCTGGACCGCCTGGACGAATCGGGTCGGCTGCTGGCCTTGGATTGGGACGAGGACGCGCACGCGCACGTGCGGGCGCAGGCTGGTGCGGAAAGCAATCAGATGGGGGAACACCAGGTGCTCGGGCGGGACTCACGCGTCACCCTGCTGCGCCACAGCTTCGGCGAGCTGGACCGCCTGCCGGCCCCCTGGCAGGACCTCCGCTTCACGGGCATCCTGATGGACCTGGGTCTCTCCTCCCACCAGATCGACACTCCCGCCCGCGGCTTCTCCTACCGCTTTGACGGACCCCTCGACATGCGCATGGACCGCCGCCGGCCGCGGGACGCCGGCCACCTGCTCGACGTAGTGGACGAGGCGGCCCTGGGCCGCCTCCTGCGGGATCTGGGCGAGGTGAGGGAGTGGCGCCGGCTGGCCCCCCTCATGCTGGCGGCGCGCCGGCAGGGCGGCCTGGCGAGCACCGGCCAATTGCGGGATCTGGTCGAGGGGAAACTGGGCCGGCGTGGCAGCTACGACCTGCTCAGCCGCATCTTCCAGGCCCTGCGCATGGCCGTCAACGACGAGCACGAGGCCCTGGAGCAGGGGCTGGACGAGGCCTTCCGGCGCCTGGCGGCCGGCGGCCGGCTGGCCGTCATCACCTACCACAGCCTGGAGGACCGCCTCGTCAAGACCCGCTTCCGTCGCTGGTCCGGCGAGGCCGAGCGGCCGGGCAGCCGCCACCTGCCGGTGGCCCTGCCGCCGCGGCTGGGCCGCCTGCTTGAGCGGCGCGGCGTCGTGCCCGGCCCCGACGAGGCGGCGCGCAACCCCCGCAGCCGCTCGGCGCGTCTGCGGGTCATCGAGCGGATGGAGGCCTGAGATGGCACGCCCCGTCCCGCCCCTTGTCATCCGCGAGCAGTTCGGCTTCTTCTGGCGCCTTCTGCCCCTGCTGGCGGTGGTGGTCACCGCCCTCCTCTTCCGCGTCTGGAAGGTGCTCGAGACCGATGGCTTGCGCACCCAGGTCTTCCGCACGACCCGCGCCTGCTCCTCGCTGGAGGGGGAGTTGCAGATCGAACAGGGCTTCTACCTGTCGCACACCGCCTTTGGCCGGATCGAGCGGGCCGGCCGCGCCCTGGGCCTCGTCTGGCCGGAGCAAAGCCCCCATCTCATCGTGGTCGATCCCGGGTTGGCCCGCCACGACCTGAGCCTGGAGACGCCGCTGCGCCGCCAGGGGGCGCGGCGATGAGGCGCGTCTCGCTGGAAGGCTCGCCGCTGCGCCACAGCGGCCGCGTCACCGTCCTGCGCGTGGCCGGACTGCTGGCGCTGGTCGCCGTGCTGCTCAAGCTGGGGGCCGTCCAGGTCCTCTGGGGCGACCTGCTGGTTGAGCGGGCCGAACGGCAGCTCTACACCACCGTCACCCTGCGCGCCCCCCGGGGCAACATCTTCGACGCCCGCGGCAGCCTGCTGGCCGTCGAACTGAACCAGGTCTTCCGCCTGGCCTGCAATCCCCTTCAGATCCGCAACGAGGTGCTGGGCCACAAGGATCCGGAGCGTTTCACGAGGTTGGTGGAGCTGGTGGCCCCCATCACCGGACAGAGCCGCCAGGCCTTCGAGGCGGAGCTGCGGCGGGAGATGAAGCGCGAAAAGACCCGCCGCTACCTGGTCCTGGCCCGGGACATCACCGAGGTGCACGCCCGCCAGGTGCGCGAGGCGCGCATGCCCGGCGTCTGGCTGGAACAGACGGGCAACCGCATCTACCCCCAGGGCCAGGTGGCCGGCAACCTGCTGGGCTGCCTCAACGCCGAGGACCAGCCCATCGGGGGGATCGAATCCGCCTATGACAGCCTGCTGCGCGGCGTGGATGGCAAGGAGTACCATCTGCGCGACGCCAAGGGCTGGGGCCACGCCTTCAGCGAGCGGCCCCGCCAGGAGGCCCGCCCCGGCATGAACCTGGAGCTGGGGCTGGACCTGCGCCTGCAGACCATCGCCGAGGAGGAGCTGGAGGCGGCCGTGCTGGCCCACCACGCCCTGGCCGGCCAGGTCGTGCTGTTGGATCCGCGCAGCGGACAGATCAGCGCGCTGGCCAGCTGGCCGCAGCTCAACCCCAACGATCTGCGCCTCTTCACCCCGGAGGCGGCCCGCCTGCGTGTGGTGACGGACCAGTACGAGCCGGGCTCGACCTACAAGCTGGTCTCCTTCGCCGCCGCCATCGAGGCCGGCGCCATCCCCGACCTGGACGAGGTGGTGCCCTGCCACAACGGCGCCTACCGCGTCAAGAACGCCATCATCCACGACTCCAACAAGGGCGGCTACCCCAGCCTCAAGGTGCGCGAGGTCTTCTCCAAGTCCTCCAACATCGGCACGGTGGTGATCAGCCAGCGTCTGGCCCATCGCGACCTCTATGTCATGTCCCGCAACTTCGGCTTCGGCCAGTCCCTGGGCGTGGACCTGCCCGGGGAGGTGGGTGGCCAGCTGCCCCGCGTGGGACGCTGGGGTCCGGTGGAGTTCGCCAACATCTCCATGGGGCAGGGCGTGGCCGTCACCGCCCTCCAGATGGCCTGCGCCTTCGCCTGCATCGCCAACGACGGCGTGCTGGTGCGGCCGCATGTCCTGATCCAGGCGACGGGGGACGGCCGCCAGTACCAGCGCGAAGCCCTCGTCATCCGTCGGGTCATCGCGTCGGAGACGGCCTCCATCCTGTACGACCTCATGCGCGAAGTGGTGGAGAAGGGGACCGGCAAGCAGGCCGCCGTGCCCGGCGTCGTTGTCTGCGGCAAGACCGGCACGGCCCAGAAGGTCAACCCCGGGGGCGGCTACTCCCAGAGCGACTACTTCGCCAGCTTCATTGGCTTCGCCGAGCTGCCCACTGGTCCGCTGGCCGGCATCGTGCTGGTGGACAATCCCCGCGGCCAGATCTACGGCGGCGTGGTGGCGGCCCCCGCCTTCCGCCGCATCGTCGAGCGCGCCTTGCTGCTGGACCAGGATGGCCAGCGCAGCCTCTCGCCGCTCCTGTGGGTGGAGCGGGAGCAGCCCGCCCTCCGCCGGACGGCCGCCGTCCAACCCGTCGGCGGGCCGCCCGATCTGGCCGGACAGAGTCTGCGCGCCGCCCTGGGGCGGCTCAGTCCCTATGGCCGGGACTTGCGCGTGGCTGGCAGCGGCCTGACCGTGTTGAATCAAAGCCCTCCGCCCGGCGAGATGGCCGCCGCAAGCGAGTGGGTCCTATACTGCGAGTAGCCGTGAGACCGACGCTGAGCGAGATCGCCGCCCGCCTGGGCCATTCCCGCCGCCTGACGGAGACGCCGGGCTGGCAGGCACGGGTGGACTCCCGGGAGATCAAGGCGGGCGACTTGTTCATCGCCCTGCCTGGGCAGCGTCAAGACGGCCACGCCTACATCGGGGACGCGCTGACGGCAGGCGCCGCCGCCGTACTGGCGGAGGAGGCCCGGCTGGGCGCCGCCCACCGGGATGATCCCCGCCTGCTGGCCGTGCCCGACCCGCACGCGGCCCTGCTCGATCTGGGCGCCCTGGCCCGCGACCGGCATGAGGGGTCGGTGCTGGCGATCACCGGCTCCAACGGGAAGACCACGACCAAGGAGCTGCTCCTCGCCATGCTGGGAGGCCGCTGGCGGGCGGCGGGCAGCCAGGGCAACCAGAACAGCACGGTGGGGGCGCCCCTCTCGCTCCTCAACGCGCTGGACGGGCACGAGCTGTACGTGCTCGAGGCCGGCATGTCGCTGCCGGGCGAGATCGCCCGCATCTGCGCCATGGCGCGGCCCACCCATGGTTTGATCACCAACATCCAGCCGGCCCACCTGGAAGGGACGGGCGGGCTGGAAGCGGTGGCGCGGGAGAAGGGCCGGCTCTTCCAGTGGCTGGCGGAGCACGACGGCACGGGCATCGTCAACGAGGACGATCCCCTGGTCGCCGCGCAGGCAAGGATCTTGAGGCGTCGCGGCAGTTATTCGCTCCGGAACCGCAGTGCCGGGGCGGGGATCGTCATGGAATCGGTGGGCGTGGATGAACAGGCGCGCCACCTCTTCCGCCTGTCCGGGCACGAGCTCCGGCTTCCCGTGCCCGGGCAGGCCTTCCTCGCCTGCGTCGCCGCCGCCACGGCCGCCGCCCTGGAGCTGGGCCTGGATGTGCCGACCCTGCTGGCGGGGATCGCCGCCTTCCGCGGCTCCGCCGGCCGCATGCAACTGCGGCGCGGGGGCGGCTGGACCCTCCTGGACGACAGCTACAACGCCAATCCGGCCTCGCTGGAGGCGGCCCTCCGCACCCTGGCCGCCATGGGCGGGGATCGGCGCGTGGCCGTGCTGGGCGAGATGGGCGAGCTGGGCGGCGAGGCGGAGCGGCTCCACCGGAAGTGCGGCCGATTGGCCGCTTCGCTGGGCCTGGACCTGATCCTGCTCGTCGGCGCGGATGCGGCCCGCGCCGCCTATGCCAGCGGTCTGCGGGAGGGCGGCCATCCGCCCGACGGCCAGGCCGCCACCCCCGCGGGACTGGCCGCGCTCTTCACGCCCCGCCCCGGCGACCTGGTGCTGCTCAAGGCGAGCCGCCGGACGGGCCTGGACGCCCTGGCCCGGGAGTGGATTCCATGATGCGCAGCCGCCACAGCGCCGGCGGATCCGCCGGCCTGCCCCTGGGCATCGCCCCACGCGTGGCGACCATCGACCGCATCCTGGCCTTCGTCATCCTGCTCATCCTCTCCATTGGATCGCTCGCGGTCTACTCCGCCTCCAGCCACTTCGGCGTGGCCGAGGGCTCGGCAGGACTTTACTTCGTGCGGCATCTGGAGAAGATCCTCATCGGTCTCATCCTCTTCTTCGTCATGATGAAGGTGGACTACCGCCACTGGCGCCCGCTGGCCCCCTGGATCGGCGCGATCAGCCTCCTGCTCCTCGCCGTCACCCTCTTCATGCCGCCCATCAACGGGGCAAGGCGCTGGATCCTGCTTGGCGGCCGCGCTTTCCAGCCGGTCGACGTGGCCAAGTTCGGCCTCGTCCTCATGCTGGCCTCCTCCCTGGCCCGCGTGCGGGACTTCCGGCGGGACTGGCGCCTGCTCCTGAGCGGTTCAGCCATGATGCTGGCCGGCATGTTCATCCTCGTCCTGCAGCCCAACTTCTCCATGGTCCTGGCCCTCTTCGGCGTGACCATGATCATGGTCTTCCTGGCCGGCCTGCCTCTCACCTGGCTGCTGGGCGGCGGCACCCTGGCCGCCCTGGGCGCCACCGTGGTGCTGGCCGCCGAGGAGTACCGGCGCGCCCGCATTCTCAGCTGGGTGGCCAGCCTGTGGAGCCCGGACGTGGCCGACATGCAGCAGGCCCAGTCGCTCATCGCCTTTGCCCGCGGCGGCCTGACGGGCGTGGGGGGCGGCAACAGCATGCAGAAGCTCTTCTACCTGCCCGAGCCCTTCAACGATTTCATCTTCGCCATCTTCGGCGAGGAGTACGGCCTGGCCGGCTGCCTGCTCCTGGTCGTGCTCTACGCCATCGTCTTCTCCCGCGGCCTGCACATCGTGCGCCGCTCCCAGGACGACTTCGCCCGCATGCTGGCCGCCGGCATCACCGGCATCTTCTTCGTCCACTCGATCATCAACCTCTTCGTCGCCACCGGCCTCTTCCCGGTCACTGGCCAGCCGCTCCCGCTCTTCAGCTACGGGGGCACCTCGATGATCACCATGCTGGCCGCCCTGGGCGTGCTGATGAACCTCTCCTACCACGCCCGCAATGTCCAGCTCATGGCGCCGGGATCATGAGCACGGCTGCCGCCATCGGGCGCCTGCGGGACGCCTTCCCCGACCGCTGCGAGGCGCAGGTGCCCCTCGCCGACCTCTGCTCCTGGCGCATCGGCGGTCCGGTCGACCTTCTTTTCCGTCCGGAATCGGAGGAGGAGCTGGCGGCGGCGCTCGGGCTGCTGGCAGGCGAGGGGGCGGACTGGTGGCTGATGGGGGCCGGTTCCAACCTCCTCTTTCCCGACGAGGGGCTGCGCGGCGTCGTCATCCGGCTGGGACAGGGACTGGCCCACTGCCACATCAGCGCTTCGATGCTGGAAGCGGGCGCCGCCCTGGCGGCGGCCGCCCTGGCGCGCCAGGCGGCGGCGGCCGGGCTGGCCGGCTTGGAGTTCGCGGGCGGTATTCCGGGCACGGTGGGCGGCCTCGTGCGCATGAACGCCGGTGCCTTTGGCCAGGAGGTGGCCCAAGTGCTGACCCGGGTCCGCCTGATGGCGCGCGACGGCGGACGGCGCTGGGCCGTGGCGGATGAACTGGCCCTGGGTTACCGCAGCGCGCCGGGTTTGGGTGACCGCATTGTCCTGGCCGCCGAGTTCTGCCTG
>JAUXWS010000082.1 GCA_030685015.1 bacterium | reverse complement strand
CCGCCTCGTCGTGCACAACCTGCTGGGGCAGCAGGTGGCCGTCTTGGTGGATGGCATCCTGCCGGCGGGCACGCACCACCTGCCCTTCCAGGCCGGCCGCCTGGCCAGCGGCGTCTACCTGGTCACGCTGGAGGCGGCGGGAAGGGCGCAGACGAGGACGGTGACGCTGCTGCGCTGATGCTGGGCGATCCCCCACCGAGACAACAATCCCCACATCAAGCAGTGCCCTGCATCGCATGGCGCGGGTAAGGCCGCATCAGTTCTGCCCGATGGGAAAGGCCGCCCAGAGCAGGTGCAGGGCGCCCGTGTCCTTGACGAAATCATCTGTCACCCGCTTCGCGCCGAACTGGGCCTCCAGGGCGTGCAAGCGCGTGAGCAGGGACTCCAGGGCGCTGACGGTGGACGACCCCACCCGCTTGCGATTGTCGCGCAGGATGGACGCCCATGTCTCCCGTTCCCCCGGCTCCAGGCCGGTGCGTGGGGTTGTTCCGGTGCCAAGCTTCTCCCATGCCTCGACGAAGCGGGGCGTCCGGAAGGACTGGATCACCACGCAGCCCCACTTCTCATTGGACAGCTTCCAGAAGGCCAGCGGGTCCCGCGCGGTGTCCTCGAAGGGCATTGTCTGAGGACCGGCCTTGCCGAACGCAACCAGCCGCTTCACATCCTCTTCCACGGCGTCGAAAATCCAGCCACCGAAGGTCTTCGCCTCGAAAACGTAGACCTCGCCTGGGCGCTGGGCCAGCAGGTCCACGCGACGCCGACTTGTTCCATTGCTGCCCTTGAGGTAAACCTCCGGCGCCACGGCGAAGCCCAGGTTACGCAGGGCGGCGGCCAGGTGCACGACAGTGTGCTGCTCGGGCATGGGCGCATCGACCTCGCCGTTCAGCCAGCCTAGACGATTGTAGGAATCCCCCAGCTGGCGAGCGGCCTCGTGAAGCACGGAATTCAACGATGCAGGCATGGGACGAGTGGACATGACAGCCTCCAGGTAGATGGTTGAGCCTCGAGTCCTTAAGCGCCATTTGCAGCCATGATCGCGTGATCGTCAATAACAAGTCGTGACTACGGTTTCAGTCACGAGTCTTCCCCTCATGATCGGCCATGCTGTCCCCACAGGCCAGCATGGCGGCCGTGGCCTTTTCCAGGCTGGCCCGCACGGGACCCGTGGCTAGGCGGGCGTAGATCTCGGTGGTGGCCTTCGATTCGTGGCCCAGGGTCTTTTGGATCACCTCGAGCGGCGTGCCCGTGTCGATCTGGAAGGAGGCCAGGCTGCGGCGGAGGTCGTGCATGCGCAGGCCGCAGAGCCCGGCCCGGGTCAGCACGCGCTCCCAGCCCACCTTGGGATTGGCCATGTGTCCGCTGCGCGGCTGGGCCGGGTCCGCCGAGATGCGCCCGCCTTCACGACCGGGAAAGACGAAGGGGCTGTCCACCCCTTGCCGCCGGGCCTCCAAGAGTTCCAGCGCGTGGCTGGAGAGGACCACCTGCAGCTCGCGCCCATTCTTGGACTGCCCCGCCGGCACGATCCACACCGCCCGGGGAAAGGAGATGTCCTCCCAGCGCATGGCGAGCAGATTGCCCTTGCGCGCGCCGGTGTAGAGGGCAAGCAGGAGAAAGTCCCGCACGTCCTCGCTCGACTCGTCGCGAACCGCCTGGAAGAAGGCGGGCAGCTCCTCGGGGAAGAGGCGGCGGGTGCGGGCCTCCTCGCGGTAGAAGCGCACGCCGGCCGCCGGGTTGGGCATGTCCAGCTCGTGCTCGCGGATGGCGCGATTCAACGCAGCACGCAGGAAGGCCAGGACGCGGTTGGCCGCGCAGTGGCCGCATCGCTGGCCCAGGCTCTGGTGCAGGGCGGTCACCTCCTTGCGTCGAACATGGATCAGCGGCCGCGTCCCGGCCCAGCGGCTCAAATGCCGGGCCACGTGGGACTGGTAGTCCTTGACGGTCTTCCGCGAGAGATGCTCGCGGGCGTAGCCCAGGTACTCGGCCAGGGCCTGGCGCACCAGCAGCGGCGCCTCGTCCAGCACGGGCTCGGGCTCCTCGCCCAGGGCCAGGCTGGAGACGAACTGGGCGGCCAGCATGCGCGCCTTGGGAATGGACAGCTCGTCCAGCGAGCCCAGCCGGCGCACCACCTTGCCCGGCCCGTGGCGCTTGACCACGTAGAAGGACTTGCCGCCGGCGCCGGTGACCTGTACGGCGAGGGCCGGCACCTGGTCGTCATGGACGAACTCGCGGTTCTTGGTGGTGGTCAGGGCCGCCAGGGCCTGGACCGTGAAGCGGAAGCGGCGCACACGCCCTCCTGGAATGCTTCATCCTCTGCCAAGATCCCGGACCCGGCCCCGGAAGCGGGGTCGGAGCTCCCGTTGCACCGCCGTTCCACGCTTTTTTGTGAAAGGGCGGGACAGGCCGGGACCGAACACGGGACACAGTGTGCGCTGAAAGTCCTGCAAATCAAAGGGATCGTGAGGAAGAAGGACCTGACGTGACGAATCAATACGACTTGCGGAATACGCCTCTTAATCAGTTGGTTCGGGGTTCGAGTCCCTGTTGGAGCATTTGAGCATCAAAGGGTTCCGCCTCCGCTGGAACCCTTCCTTTTTGCACCGTTGCACGCCGGTTGCACCAACTTCCCCCATCCTCGATTCATCACGAATGATCCCGGACCTTGAAAGGCGCGTTGTGCGCTGGGGGAAGGGAAGGGGTTCGCGGGCAAGGGGATCAATCAGCGTCGGCCTTGTCCGAGCCAGGTCTGGACGGAGCTGGGCTCCGACCGGCGGACCGATTCCTCGTTGGGAAGACGTGCTCTGTCTTGCAAGGCAGCGATCAACTTGGCACAACGAAAGCCTAAGCCTGGCAAGGAAATTTGATCAGATATGCCTCATCCGGCCACTTCCTGAGGTGGTCGCGAAGCACGTCAAAAATCATCAGTTGGTTCGGGGTTCGAGTCCCGGTTGGAGCATGTGAGCATCAATGGGTTCCGCCACAGTGGGGATCCTTTCGTTCTGTCGTGTCGCAGCATAGCCGCCGCACAATTCTAGGTCGCCGATTTGCCTTGTCGATCGCCATCTGAGCCTCCCCGAGATGTCACGTAGTGGCAATCATCCCATGCGAGCGCACCTGTGCTCATCTGGAGTCGGGGCGGGTCAGGAGTTGGGGCGATGCAAGTGGCGCGCCTTACCTTGCTGGCGAATTGAGGCGTCACGGCTGGACGTTTCACATCCGGCTCGCCGGCAATGGGTGGACGAGCCGATCGCGCCACAGAAGAACAACTGTCACAAGGAAGGTCCACATGACGAGCTGGTTCTGGTACGCCGTCGGGGCGGCCGTGTTGTACGGCCTGCATCAGATCTTCACCAAACTGGCCGCCGAGCATGTGTCGGATGGACTGGGTGGTCTGATTGTCGAAGGAACGGCCACGGTGGCCATCGCCCTGTACTTGCTTGTTCTATGGCAGACCTCCGCCGAGGCCCAGCGCGCGGCAGGCCCAGGTATTCTCTACTCCGTCCTCACGGGGATCTGCGTGGGAGCTGGAACCGTGATGTTCTTTCTGCTTTTCCAGAAGGGCGGTCCCCTGTCGGCCGTGCCCATGGTGCTTGCCGGCGGGGCTGCCCTGATGGCGATCGCTGGCATCCTGTTCTTCAAGGAACCAGCATCCTGGCCCAGGCTGCTGGGCATTGCCCTGTCCATCGCAGGCTTGTTCCTGTTGCGCCTAACACCCGCGAAATGACGCGCAACGGTGGCGGGCGTCGAAAAGTCGACCCGCCATCCCGCCCCGATAACTGGCCCGCCAGGGAGTCGTTCCCTGGCGGGCTCCTTACTTCACCAGCACATCGTCAAATGGACACGAATTCCGACAACCGGGCCCAGGACTCCATGACCATTCGCAGGGCCTCCAGATGTTCAAGCTGTGCCTGCGTCCTCTCTCCACGCGCCGCTAGAACCTCGACCAGGCTCAGCTCACCCACGGCATGGCGGGCCTGCGCGGCCTGCAGGATCCGCTCGGCTTGCGGTTGGATCACGTCCACCTGAGCCCGGACCCGGGCCAGGGCCTCCTGCAGTTGCTGATGAGCCTCCTTGAGTCGCAATCGCCGCTCCTGGCCCGACCAACGTTGTCGCTGCCGGACGGCGTCGACCTCGGCTCGTGCTTCCATCACACGACCCTGGTTGCGATTGAACAAGGGCAGAGGAACGTTGAGACCCATGTCCAGCCGACGGTCGTCCGTGGCCTCCAGTCGGCGGAACAGCACCTCGACATTCACATCGGGAATGCGCTCCGCCCGGGCCAGTTTGAGCCGCGCATCCGCGCCGCGCGCCTGGGCCTCGTCCCACAGGACATCGGGGTGCAGGGCCAAGCTGTTCGCCACGTCCTCCAGGGAGGGAAGCTCGAAGTGGGCCTCCAACTCGCCGGCAAGTGATGCTGGCACCCGATCCGGCTCGCCCATCGCCGTGGCAAGGGAGGTCATGGCAAACCGGGCGAGTTCCCCGCTGCGCTCCAAATCCAATTTGAAGCGCGACCAATCCATTTCCACGTTCGCGATCTCATGGGGAGCCAACTCGCCTTGCTGGACGCGTGTGCGCGCCATGGACACCCCGGTTTCCAGATCCTCCGCGCCTTGAGCCAGGATCTCACGTGCCCGCTGTTGGAACAGGGCCGTGGCAAAGGCGTCCCGGACCTCCCGCTCCACCGCCCGGCGGACGGATTCCACTTGGCGGGCTTGGGCCTCCTGATCCAGTCGCGCCGCCTCCCGGGCTTTCCCTACTCGGCCGCCCAGCGGAATCGTTTGGGAGAAGCCCAAAATGGACTCACGCGAGTCGGGCTGATCGGTGTCGGTGCGCAGCTGCTCCGCGCCCGCGATGAGGGCCGGGTTCGACCACAGGCCCGCCTGGCGGGTCCTGCCATGCGCGGCCTCTTCCCGCGCGCGCGCCGCGGCCAGGCGCGGGTGGTGCTCATGGGCCCGGCGCAGGGCCTCCTCGAGGGTCAGTTCCTGCACGGGCGGCTCCGCCGCACGGGTCGTGGTCAAGCCCAGCAGCAGCAGGGCAGCGACGGTCATCATCAAACGAGTGGCGGCGTTCATGCAACACCTCCTGCTTCGCTGGCCACCGGCCGGCCATGTTTCAGGTAGAGGGCCGGGACGATGACCATGTTCAACACCATGGAGGTCATCAGGCCGAAGAGGATGACGATCGCCATGGGGGTCTGGATCTCGTTGCCGGGTTTGTCCCCGCCCAGAGCCAGCGGAATCAAAGCCAAGCCGGTGGCCATGGCGGTCATCAGAATCGGCACCAGGCGTTCCATCGCCCCGCGCTGCACGGCCTCGAGGAAGTCGGTCACTCCCTCGTGCTCCTGCAGGTGGCGGATGTGTGATACCAGCATGATGCCGTTGCGCGTGGCGATGCCAAACACCGTGATGAAGCCGATCAAGGAGGCCACGCTCAAGACGCCGCCACTGGCGAAGACGCCGGCCACACCACCGATCAGTGCCAGTGGCAGGTTGAGCATGATCAGGGACGCGTCGCGCGCGGAGCGGAAGGCCACGTGCAGCAGGAACCCGATGCCGATCACGACGGCGATGCTGATGAGCGTGAGTCGCCGCCCCGCCTCGGCGGCGCTTTCAAACTGTCCAGCGTACTCCACGTGGTAGCCACCGGCTTCCTGCAGAAGCGGATTCACGCGGGCCTGCACGTCGTGGACGACGCTGGTGACGTCACGACCGGAGACGTTGCACTGCACGACGATCTTGCGCTCGATCTGCTCGCGCAGGATCTGGTTCGGGCCCGTGTCACGCTGAATGCGGGCCAGGGCGTGCAGGGGCACGCGCGCGCCCATGGGCGTGTCCACCAGCAGGTCACCCAAGGTGTCCAGCCGCCACTCTTCGGTGGAAACAACGCGAACGACCAGATCGTAGGAGGCCTGGCCATCGATGATCCGTGACACCACCACACCCTGCAAGGCTGCCTCGACCATGTGGGCGACGTCCCGGATGGTCAAGGCATGGCGGGCGATCTCGGCCCGATCGAAGTGGATCTTCAGGATGGGCACTTCGGTCTGCTGTTCGACGGACAGGTCCACCACGCCTTCCACCTCCTGCATTGCCTGCCGGGCGCTTTCCGCCAGTGAACGCAACTTGTAGAGGTCCGGACCGAAGATCTTCACGGCGATGTTGGCCCTCGTGCCGGACAGCATGTGGTCGATGCGATGGGAAATGGGTTGGCCGATGGTGATGTTGACGCCCGGCACGCGCGAGAAGGCGGTGCGCAGCTCGTCCAGGAACTCCTGCTTGTCGCGGTCCTTCAGCGCGATGGAGACATCCAGTTCGGCGGACTCCACGCCCTGGGCATGTTCGTCCAGCTCGGCGCGGCCGGTGCGGCGTGCCACGGAAAGCACTTCGGGGAACTGCAGCAGGGTTTGCTCGATCACTCGTCCCAGCTGATCCGACTCTTCCAGCGAAGTACCCGGCAGGGTGACGGCGCTGATCGTCAGCGACCCCTCGTTGAACTCCGGCAGGAAGGCGCGCCCCATGCGGGTGGACGCGGCCAGGGCCAGCAGCAGCAGGAGCATGGCTGGAAGCGTGAAGCGCCACGGGTGGTCCAAGGCGGCCCCAAGGATGGGCCGGTACTTGTGTTTCAGCCAACGGACGAAGGCCGGCTCTTGCTCCTGTCGCACGCCCTTGCTGGAAGGCAACAGGAAGGAGCACAGCACCGGGGTCACGGTGACCGCCACGAAGAGCGAGGCCGCCAGCGCCACCAGGTAGGCCTGCCCCAGGGGTTGCAGGAGGCGGCCTTCGACGCCGGACAGGAAGAAGATGGGGATGAACACGAGGGCGATGATGAGGGTGGCGAAAACGATGGAGCTGCGGATCTCCACGCTGGCGTCGAAGACCACGCCCAGGATGGAGCGGCGCTCGCCGGCAGGCCGCGCGTGATTCTCACGCAGGCGGCGGAACACGTTCTCGACATCGATCACCGCATCGTCCACCAGCGCGCCGATGGCGATGGCCATGCCGCCCAGGGTCATGGTGTTGATGGAGGCGCCCAGCCACTTCAGGGTCAGGACCGCCGTGACCAGGGACAAGGGAATCGCGGTCAAGGTGATCAGGGTGGCGCGGTGGTTTCCCAGGAAGAGCATCACGACCAGGGTGACCAGCAGCACGCCTTCCAGCAGGGCCATGAGGACGTTGCGCACGGAGACATCGATGAAATCGGCCTGGCGGAAGATGTCGGTCTTGAGCGTCATGCCGGCGGGCAGTTTGGCTTTGGCCGCCTCCAGCACGGCATCCAGGCGCTCGGTCAGCTCAAGCGTGTTGGCGCCGGGCTGCTTCTGGATGCCCAGGATCACGGCGGGCTTGCCCATGGCCGAACCTTCCCCGCGCTTCTGGGCCTCGCCGATCTCCACGCGCCCCAGGTCGCGGACGAGGGTTGGAATGCCGCCACGGACCGCCACCATCGTGGCGCCGATGTCCTCCAGCGAGCGGACCCGGCCAATACCGGTCACCAACCATTCCGAGCCACGCTCATTGATGATGCCGGCCGAGACGTTCTCGTTGCCTTCCTCCAGGGCGTGAACGACTTGCGCCAATGTGATCTGGTTGGCCTGCAAGGCCGCTGGATCAACCACGACATGGAATTGCTTCTCGCCACCGCCGATGGGCGTCACCTGGGACACGCCGGGCACGGCCAGCAGACGCCGCCTCAAGGACGTTTCGGCGTAGCTGCGGAGTTCGGCGGGGGAATGCTGGTCCGAACTCAACGCCAGGAACAGGATCTCGCCCATGATGGAGGACTGGGGAGCCAGGGTCGGACGCTCGCCTTCCGGCGGCAGGTCGCCCGCCACGGAGCCCAGCTTCTCGCTGACGATCTGGCGGGCCTCGCGGATCTCGGTGCCCCATTCGAACTCCACCCACACGACGGAGATGCCGACCGCCGTGGCCGAGCGGACACGCCTGACGCCCGCCGCGCCATTCACGGCCGTTTCAATGGGGAAAGTGATCTGGGTCTCGACTTCTGACGGCGACATGCCGTGCGCTTCCGTGATCACCGTGACGGTGGGAGCCGTCAGATCGGGGAACACGTCCACGGGCATGCGCAGGGCGGTGGTGATGCCGAGCGCGGTCAAGAGCACGGCCACCACCAGGACAAGCGGGCGATTGTGCAACGCCCACTGGATCAATCTATCCATGATGATTCCTCTTAGGTTTCAATGCGCGTGGCCATGCGCGGGAATGACTCCGGACATGGAGGCCAGGCGCAGCGCGACGGCGCCCTTGGACACCACGCGCTCGCCCTCGCGCAAGCCTTCCAGCACTTGCACGAAGCCCTTGTCGCGGATGCCGGCGCGGATCACCCGCTTCTCGAAGGTCTCGCCGGACAGTTGGACGTAGGCGATCAGCAGCTCGCCTTCCTCCACCAGTGCACGCTCCGGCACAGCGACGGCGCTCTCGACCCGCGAGGTCTCCACTTGCAGCGTGACGTTCTGGCTGATGCGGAGTTGGCCATCCGGGTTGCGGGTTTCGTAGAGCAGGGGAACGGTGCGGGTGGCCACATCCACTTCCAAGCCCAGGGAGAGGAAGCGCCCCCGTCCGTCGCCGGTGACCGGGATGGGAGACTGATCGTCCCCCGCACCTTCGATGTAGGCGGCGCGGGCCTGGCTGAGTCGCGCGACGGACGCTTCCGGAATGCCGGCCTCCACCCAGACGACGGATGGATCCATGACGGAGAAGAGGGCCTGGCCGGCTTGCACCACATCGCCGGGACCGGCAAGCTGGGAGTTGAGGACACCGTCGATGGGAGCGCGCAGTTCCATGCGGACGCCATCGGCGGCCCTTCCCTCGCCGGCCTGCTGGAAGGTCTTGAGCATGGCGGATGCGGCCTCGTGGCGGGCCCGCGCCGACGCCAGCTCGGCCTCGGCCTCCTGCATTTCCCGCGGGGATCTCACCTGCTGCGCGGCCAGCGCCTTGGTGCGGTCGAAGTGCGCCTGGGCCAGTTCCCAGGCCGTCCGGGCCCGCACGGCCCCTGCCTGCGTCTCGGCCACCCTCAAGCCGACTTCCGAGAAGTCCGGCACCAGGATGGCCAGGACCTGGCCGGCCCGCACCGTTTGGCCAGGGCGGGGAACGGACCCGCTGGACGCGACCAGGCGGCCGGTGGCCGGGGCCGTCAGCGTGGCGCTGGTGCCTGGTTTGGCCCGCACCCGCGCCGGAACCCGCACGTGTTCCACCATGAGTCGCATGGTGACGGGTTCGGTGCGCGACAGGATGGTCCACTGCTGTTCCTTGAGAAAGCTGATGCCTTCGGGGCCGTCCGCCACGTCGACGGCCAGGGCAGCTTTCGCATCGGCCGCCACCTGGATCGTGCCCAGCTGGATGGTGGCCTCGCCACCCTCAATGGGAACCCGCAGCGACAGGGTCCAATCCCCAGGCTGGGGAAAGACCAGCTTCGGCAGGTAGATCCCCACCCGTGCCGGCGCCGCTTCCTCATGATTCAACTCGGTGCCTTCCTTGTGAAGAACAAAGGTCACTGGACCTTCGCGGCGGGGTTCAAGGGTCTGCAGGTCGGTGACGTGGGTGATGAAGGTGGTGGGTTCGCCGGCCACGGGGACTTGATGTTCGGCGAACACCTCATGCCGGTCCGTCCAGACCGTGACCTGAGCGGTCTTGGCTTCGGTTTCGCCTCCGGGGTCGGCGTGATCATGTGAGTTCCGGCAACCGGCGCTAGCCACGAGCAGGGCCAGGACCACTGGTAGCAGGGTACGGGTACGGGTACGCATGTGGACTCCATGGTTGTTGGTCCAGGTGCATTTACAAGCCGGACTTCCCGAGGTCGGGTACGCGATACTCGCAGGCCGACCACTTGCCGAGCGGAATCAGGCGGAGCCTGCCGGATCGGGCATGGATGGGATTGCCGCTTGCGGAGCTAAACGGTTCGAAGGGGAGGGAGCTTAGGCGACGGGAGGGGCACGGGCGCCGGGAGCTGCGGCATCAGGATCGGGAGGTGGATCCTTTTTTACCGCAACGGCGACATAGGGCTTGCTCAGGGGTTCAGACACAACCAGACTGGGAAGGGCCGGGAGTGCCAAGGAAACAAAGGCCACGGGGCGAGGCCGGCCCGCCAGAGAGATCTGGTGCTCCACGGCGTGGTGGGGACGGTGTTCGGTATCATCCATCGTCCAGGCGTGGGGATCGGTCAGGGTGCCGGTCAGAGCATCATGGAGCGAAGAACCACCCAGATGGTGGTGCTCCGACAACAGGTGCAGGCGCAAGAAGGTGAGCTGGAACGCCAACAGGACCGTGAACAACTGACGGAACCCCCTCCCGCGGGGCAAGTGCTGCCTCAAGTTGTTTCGAGAGCGGGCCATGTGTTCCTTCAGTAATACCGTATGAGGTCGGGTTCCTCACTTGGGCGCAAGGTGGCAATCATTCCCTCAACGGACAATCCGGCTGACTTACTTCCCCCAGCCTAATTTACTCAGTGAATGGACATTGGGCGAAACGAGCGATCATTCGTGTTCATCATGTTGATGGACAATGCCGCGAAGAGGCTCCCCTAGAATCAATGACGGTGCAGGATCCCTGAAATCCCAACCACGCTGTCGGAACCCAGGATGCCAGTCCCACCTACTCGCGCAACACGATGCCGTTTGGTTTCCTGCCCACCGCGATGTCCTTGATCCTGGCGCGTGTGGCCACATTGATCACTGAGACGGTGCCGGCGCCCTGGTTGGTCACATAGGCGGTCAGGCCGTCCGCGGTGAAAACGATGGCGTGGGCATCCGCGCCGGTGGGAATGTCCGCGTCGTGCATCCACGTGCCCTGGTCGTCATGATAGATGGCCACCGCGCCATCGGTGGCATTGGAGACCCACAGCTCGCCGCGCTGCATGTGGAAGGCCGCGTAGCCGGGCTTGAAGCCCAAGTCCAGCGTGTGGCGCACCTGCAGCGAGTCGTGATGGAAGATCGAGATGCTGTGCCCGTCCTCGTTGTCCGTGTACATCATGCCGTCCATCCCGGGCCAGGCGCCCACGGGATTCTCGCCCACCTGGATCTGACCCACCACGGTTTTCGTGTGGGGGTCGATCGCCGTCACCAGGCCGGAGCCGCCGCAGGCGATGAAGGCCATGTGGCCGTCGTCCGAGAAGGTGATCTCGGCGGGGTCCATGCCCACCATGATGGTGTCCATGGGCAAGTAGCTCATCGCGTCGAAGACCATGACCTTGCCGTCCATGGCCATCTGTCCCACCCAGATTTCCAGCCCATCTGGTGAGAAGACTGCGCTGTGTGTCATGGCGGGAAGAGACTGGGAGTGCAGGGTCTGGCCCGTGTTGGCGTTCAGGACGAGGAACTTGCCCACCATGCCCTCCATGCCGCCATGTCCGCCGCCCAGGTCCATGCCCGGCACACCGACCGCGATGCGCTGGCCGTCTGGCGAGAGGCTGAGGTGATGGGGCCAGGTCATCGCGTGGCCTTCACCATCCCGCAATTGGATGGTGCCGGCGACCTCGTTCTGCGAGAGATCGATGACAGAGATCGCGCCGTCCTGCCCATTGACCACATAGGCGGCGGGGTAGTCCACGTTCAGGCTTGTTGCAGAGCCGTTGTCCGATTCGCAGCCGACCCACGTCATCAGGCCCAGTAGCAGCGATCCTCCGAGCAGGGCTCCCTTCAGGGTACGCGTCATGGCGACGTTCCTTTCCGACTCCGGCGTTGAATTTGAAGTGTGTTTCCCTTCCCCGCAGGCGGTCAAACCCTGCCATGCGAAGGCGTGCGCCCAATTCAGCAAGCCATGTGCCAAGGTGTCGTCGGTGCCATCAATGGGCCTGTCGACGCCCCCCTAGCTTTGCAATCCGTTGTTCCCCGCAAATGACGAATGGGTTGAAGGGTGCTGGAGGTTGCGCCGCAGGAGAAATGTCGACAGCCCTGTTGGAGACTATTCCCCATAGCCGGATGTCCATGGTCCGAGCTGTCCCTCTCCGCGGCTTCAGCAGCGCTGCAATCGCCAGGATCTCAACTGGCCTGAGACTTGCCTCCATACCAGCAAACGGAAGTTTCCATGATTCACATCCGCTGCTTGATCCAGCTGACCTTCGTGTTCCTGGTTGTGCTAAGCGCCCGCCTGGAGGCGCATGAACACAAGGAGCATCATGAGGCCTCGCCTGCGCAGGACACGACACTCCAGGTCAACACACCAGCACCTGCTTCAGCACAGCCGCCCATGGTCATGATCGAAACCGGAGCGCACCATCACGATGTGGAAGGAGGATTTCTGGACCTGGTGGCCGACAACCACGCCACCCTGGTCCACTTCCCCATCGCCTGGGTGCTGCTGCTTGTCATGCTGGAGGCTTGGACACTGGCCAAGGGACGGGAGCTGCCGCCGATCGGCCAAACCTTGGCGGTCCTGGTGGCCCTGAGCTTCCTGCCCACGGCGGCGACCGGCTTGCTTCACGCCAGCATGATGGAGGCGACTCCCGACCTGCAGCGCACAATCGAGACTCATCGCCTGCTGGCCCTTCTCTCGGCCCTGCTGATGGTGGTCGCGGCCGGGCTGCGCTGGTATGCGAGCAAGCAGCGGGCGCTTGCCCTGCGTGCCGCCTACCTGGGCCTGGTCGGCCTGACGCTGCTCCTGGTGCTGTCCGCCGGATACCTGGGCGGCATCGTGTCGCGAAGCTGAGTGCGAAAGGAGAAAGGGATGATGCGCCACGCGCGGGTGACGATCCTGACAGGTCTGTTGGCATGTGCCGGGACCTGGGCCGAGGAGACGGACCTCCGGCCCCTCGCGCCGGATTTGGATCTGTTGATCCAGCAAGCCCTTTCCCAGGCGCCTGTCCTGGCCCTGGCTCACGCCCGCGTGGAGGCGGCTCGCGCCCGGTCGGGAGCCGCGGCGGCCCTGCCCGACCCATCGCTGGAGCTGGCGGGGCAGGCCATGGGCATCTCTCCGCTTGGGAACAACTCCACGTTGACGCTGGAACTCGGCCAGGAACTCCCCTACCCCGGCAAACGGGCCGCCCGCCGGGCCACGGCCGAGGCCGAGTCGGCCGTGAGCGAGATGGAGTTGAAAACCATGCAGGCCCAAGTGGTGGAAGCCCTGCGCATCTCCTACGCCGGACTCTATGCCGCGGATCAGGAATGGGAAGCGTTTAGCTTGGCTGGTGAATGGCTCTCCTTGGCAGAGGGCGCCGTCTCTGCCAGCATCGCCTCGGGACAGGCGGATCGGGCAGCCCTGCTGCGTCTGCGTGTGCAGGCCGCCGAACTGAGGCAGTGGAAGGCCGGCGTGACGGCGGAACGGGCGGGCCTGCTGGCGGACCTCAATCTATTGCTCGGTCAGCCGGCAGACCAGGATCTGGGTGTCGTGCACGCCCTGCCGGTGCTGGATCTGGCTCCCTGGGACAGTCTGGCGGCATGGCTTGACGCCAATCCGGAGCAGCGTGTAAAAGCTGCGGAGGTCCAGGTTGCGGTGCATCGGCAGGAAGAGTCGCGCCTGGATCTACGACCTGACTTCATGGTGGGCGCCGGGGGCGGCTTGTCGGCCATGTCGGATCCCGTCATCATGCTGAAGCTGGGCTCGACCCTGCCTCTCTGGCGTAACAAGAAGCAAGGTCCCTTGCTCTTGGCCGCCCGCCACGAACAAGAGGCGGCGGAGGCGGCTGCGGGCGCCGCGCGTGCCCAGGCCTTGGCGGACCTCAGGCGCTGGCAGGCTGAATGGCAGCGCACCCGGGAGGTGGTCCGCGAGTACCGGGACTCCATTCTGCCCCTGCGCGAATCCACCACCGAAGCGGGTCTGTCCACATACACCAATCGGGGAGCCGACTTCGCCGGACTAATCGACGACATCCTGCAGCGGATCGACGCCAGGACAGGCCTGGCGCGAGCCGAATCGGAGCAGATGATTGCCTGGGCGCGCATCCAGCGGCTCTGCCCGGAACCGGAATTTCAACGTGACGAAAGGAAGACACCATGAACCGGTCCACCAAGATCCTCGTGTGGAGTCTGGTAGCGCTGGCGGCGTTGGGCACGGGCCTGGCGCTGACCCTGCGTTCCCATTCCCCCACGGGCGAGCACGTCAGCCAGTACCACTGCCCCATGCACCCCACGTACGTCAGTGAAAAGCCGGGGGATTGTCCGATCTGCGGCATGCGCCTGGTTCCGGTCGAAGTGGCAGAGGCAAGCGCGTCCCCTGCTGCGACGGCGGGTAGCGGCATGGCGCCGCCTGCGCAGGATTCACTTGCCACGGGATGGACCTGCCCCATGCATCCCGACGTGCATGCCGACAAGACCGGCGCCTGTCCCACCTGCGGCATGGATCTGGTTCCCGAGAAGCGAAAACCGGCCACGGCTCCAGCCCTGCAGACAACCTACAGTTGCCCCATGCACCCCGATGTCAAGACCACCCAGCCGGGCAGCTGCCCCTCCTGCGGCATGGATCTGGTGCCCGCCAGGAAGGCGGAGGCGGAGCTGGGAAAAGGAGCTGGCCGCCGGCTGCTGTACTACCGCAATCCGATGAATCCCCAGGTGACTTCAGCGACGCCCGCCAAGGACGAGATGGGCATGGACTACGTGCCGGTGTACTCGGATGCTGCTGCGACCACCGGCGACGTGCCGGGACTATCGACGGTCTCCACCAGCGCGGAGGGCATGCGCCAGGCCGGCGTGCAGGTGGCGGTCGTGCAGCGGGGCGAACTGGGACGCGGCATTCGCACCGTGGGCCAGGTGCGGGCCGATGAGGGCCGGGTGCGGTTGATCAGTTTGAAGGTGGGAGGCTGGATCGAGGAGCTGTGGGTCCAGGTCACGGGCCAGGTCGTGCGAAAGGGCCAGCCTCTGTTGACGCTCTACTCGCCAGAACTGCTGCAAGCGCAGGAGGAATTCGCACAGGCCCTGGCCGGTGCCCGCCGGATGCAGGGTGGCGCGACCGCGAGCGAAGCCACGGCCCTGATGTCCGCCGCCCGTCGCCGTCTAGAACTACTGGACGCCCCGCCCACGCTGATTGCCGAGTTGGAGGCTGGGGCTCCGGCCCGACGGGCAGTGGTATTGGACGCACCCTCGGCGGGCTTCGTCACGGTCAAGCCCGTGCTCCAGGGACAGCGCGTCGAGGCGGGCATGGAACTCTTCACTGTGACGGACTTGGACAAGGTCTGGGTGGACGCGGCCATCTACGAGAGCGAAGCCGCGCGCGCCCATGTCAACCAGATCGCCGAAATCAGCCTGCCCAGCGACCCAGGTCATCCCTTCAAGGCCCACGTGCAGCAGGTCCTGCCCACGCTGGATCCGGTCACCCGCACCGTGTCGCTGCGCTTCCGCCTGGACAACCCGGGCCTGACGCTGAAGCCGGGCATGTACGTGGACGTGGCCCTGGAAACCGACACCCAGCCAGGCCTTCTGATTCCGGCCTCCGCCATCCTGGACAGCGGCCTGCGACAGATCGTCTACGTAGAGTCCAACCCGGGCACCTTCACGCCACGAATGATCCGCGTGGGCCTGCGCGATGGCGACCAGGCTCTGGTCGTCTCCGGGCTTAAGGAGGGCGAACGCGTGGCCAGTCGCGGCACCTTCCTGCTGGACTCCGAGGCCCGCATCCGCGGCGCTCTGGCCGAGACCCGCACTCCCTGACACCATCACGAGAGGTCCATCCATGATCCGGCGCATCATCGATCCGCAGTCACTGTCTCCATCATGTGAGGTTCATCGATGATCCGGCGCATCATCACCTTCTCGGCGCAACATCGCCTGCTGGTCATTCTGGCAGTGCTTGCCCTTTGTGCCGTGGCCTTTCGCGTACTGGGCAAGATCCGGCTGGACGCACTGCCCGACCTCTCGGATACCCAGGTCATCATCTACTCCAAATGGGACCGCTCCCCGGACCTCATCGAAGACCAGGTGACCTATCCCATCGTCAGCGCCCTGCTCGGCGCGCCGCGCGTGAAGGCCATCCGCGGCTACTCGGATTTCGGCTTCTCCTACATCTACGTCGTGTTCCAGGACGGCACGGACATCTACTGGGCCCGCTCGCGGGTGCTGGAGTACCTGTCGAAGATCCAGGCGGATCTGCCCCAAGGGGTCCGAACGGAGCTGGGGCCGGACGCCACGGGGGTGGGCTGGGTCTACCAGTACGCGCTGGTGGATCGTTCGGGCACGCACTCGCTGGACGACCTGCGCGCCTTCCAGGACTGGAATCTGCGTTACGCGCTGCAGTCGGTGCCGGGCGTGTCCGAAGTCGCTTCGATCGGGGGCATCAAGCGGCAAGTGCAGATCACCGTGGATCCCAACCGCTTGGCGGCGCACAACCTTTCATTGGACCAGATAGCCGGCGCCATCCGCCGGTCCAACAACGAATCCGGTGGCCGGCTGGTGGAGTGGAGCGGCACCGAGTACATGGTGCGAGTACACGGTTATGCCCAAACGTTGACGGATTTCGAGCGCATCGTGGTGTCGGCGGTCGATGGCGTGCCCGTCCTGCTGAAGGACGTGGCGCGCATTGCCTTGGGGCCGGACATGCGGCGTGGCGTGGCAGACCTGGATGGGCTGGGAGACGCCGTGGGCGGCATTATCGTCATGCGTCACGGTGAGAATGCCCTGAACGTCATCAATGCGGTCAAGGCACGGTTGGAGAGCCTGAGGCCCTCGCTGCCCGCCGGCGTCGAGGTGGTCACGACCTACGACCGCGCGGACCTGATCGAGCGGGCGCTGGACACGCTCAAGCACGAGCTCGTCGTCGAGATACTGATCGTCTCGCTGGTGATCCTGCTCTTCCTCTGGCACTTCCCCTCGGCCGTGGTGCCCATCATCACCATCCCCATCTCGGTGCTCTTGTCCTTCATCCCCCTCTACCTGATGGGCATCTCCGTCAACATCATGTCGCTGGCGGGCATCGCCATTTCCATCGGCGTGTTGGTGGACGGAGCCATCGTTGAAGTGGAGAACGCCTACAACAAGATCCACCACTGGCAGGTGGGGGGCCGCCAAGGCGACTTCCACCAGGTGCGGTTGGCGGCCCTGGTCGAAGTGGGTCCCTCGGTCTTCTTCTCCTTGCTCGTGATCGCCGTGGCCTTCCTGCCCATCTTCGCCCTGGTCGACCAGGAGGGTCGGCTCTTCAAGCCCCTGGCCTTGTCCAAGACCCTGGCGATGGCCATGGCCGCGTTGTTGGCCATCACATTGGACCCCGCCCTGCGCATGCTCTTTGCCCGCGAAGAGCCCTTCCGCTTCAAGCCGCGCTGGCTGGCCGGCCTTGCCAGTAGCCTGGCCGTGGGCACCTACCACTCCGAGGAGCGCCATCCCATCAGCCGCGCCATCTTCCGGGTCTACGAGCCCGCCTGCCGGGTTGTGCTCGAGCATCCCTGGAAGACCGTGCTGGCGGCCCTGGCGCTGGTGGCGCTCAGCCTGCCGGTCTACTTCAAGCTTGGCACCGAATTCATGCCGCCCTTGAACGAAGGCACGATCCTCTACATGCCCACGACGCTGCCGGGCATCTCCGTCAGCCAGGCGCAGGACCTGCTGCAGACCCAGGATCAGATCATCAAGTCCTTCCCCGAGGTGGAGCGCGTCTTCGGCAAGGCCGGACGGGCGGACACGGCGACGGACCCGGCGCCCTTGTCGATGATGGAGACGACGGTGGTGTTGAAGCCGCCCAGCGAGTGGCGGGCAAAGGAACGCTGGTATTCGTCCTGGTGGCCCGAGCGTCTCAAGCCGCTGCTGCGCCCGATCTGGCCGGACCACTTGTCCTGGGACGAGCTTGTCGATCAGCTGAACGACTCCCTGAGGACGCCGGGCGTCACCAATGCCTGGACCATGCCCATCAAGGCGCGCACCGACATGCTGACCACCGGCGTGCGCACGCCGGTGGGGATCAAGATTTTCGGCTCCGATCCAGCGGAGATCGAGCGCGTGGGGCGGGAGATCGAGCAGCTCATCCGCGAGGTTCCAGGCACACGCAGCGTCTATGCCGAGCGCGCCAGCAGCGGCTACTTTCTCGACATCGTGCCGCGCCGCGACCAACTGGCGCGCCACGGCCTGACCATCGAGGATGTGCAGATGGTGGTCGGCAGCGCCATCGGCGGCGACGAGGTCAGCACGGTCATCGACGGCCGACAGCGCTTCTCCGTCAACCTGCGCTATCCGCGCGAGCTGCGCAGCGACCTGGACCAGATGGCCCGCGTGCTGGTGCCCACGCCTTCCGGCACACAGGTGCCGCTGGGGCAGTTGGCCGATCTGCTCATCGCCAGCGGGCCGTCGATGCTGCGCAACGAGAACGGCTTCCTCTCGGGCTACGTCTACGTGGACATCGCGGGCCGGGACGTGGGCGGCTATGTCGACGAGGCCAAGACCAAGGTGGTTGCCGGGCTGAAGTTGCCGGCGGGCACCAGCCTGCAGTGGAGCGGACAGTACGAGAACATGCAGCGGGTGGGCGAGCACCTGCGGCTCATCATTCCCATCACCCTCTGCCTCATCCTGCTCCTGCTCTACTTGAACACGCGCTCGGGCTTCAAGACCCTGCTCGTCATGCTGGCCGTGCCTTTCTCGGCCATCGGGGCGATCTGGCTCTTCTATTGGCTGGACTACAACGTCTCCATCGCCGCCTGGGTGGGCATGATCGCCCTGCTGGGCCTGGACGCCGAGACCGGCGTCTTCATGCTGCTCTTCCTGGACCTGGCCTGCGATGAGGCGCGGCGCGAAGGCCGCTTGACCACCCACGCCGAGCTGGACGTGGCCCTCATGCACGGCGCCGTCAAGCGGGCGCGGCCCAAGATGATGACCGTGGCCGCCACCTTCATGGGCCTCCTGCCCATCATGTGGGCTACCTCGGCGGGCGCCGACGTGATGAAGCGTATAGCCGCGCCCATGATTGGTGGTCTTTTCACATCATTCCTGCTGGAATTGCTCGTGTACCCGGCAGTCTACAAACTGTGGATGCTGCGCACGGAGCTGAAAGGAATGAAGAAGCAGGCTGTTGCCTGATCCTTGCAGGGAGCTTCCGGCAGCCAGGAGAGACCATGAGCGACCGCATTCTCTTCGCGGACGACGATCCCAGTTTCCTCGAGGGGATGTGCTTCCTGTTGGAGGAGGCCGGCTATCCCGTTGAACGGGCCACCGGCGGGCGCGAGGCCTTTGAACTGCTGCAGCGAAGCCGATTTCCCGTCATGATCACCGACCTGCGCATGCCGGACCTGGATGGCCTGGACTTGCTGCGCAAGGCGCAGGGCCTCGACCCCGATCTCATCATCATCATGATCACGGCCCTGGGCGACGCGGCACATGCCGTGGAGGCGATGAAGGCCGGCGCCTTTGATTTCCTGCCCAAGCCTTGTGAGCGGGACGCCTTCATTCTAACCATCAGCCGCGCCATGGAACACGCCCGTTTGCGACGTCAGGTGCGCGAGTTGAGCCGGCCCGCCGGCAGCCTGGGCAAGCAGTTGATTCATGCGTCGGATGGGATGGCGGACCTGCTGGCGATGGTGGATCGTGTCGCTGCCTCGGACGCCACCGTGCTCATCGAAGGGGAGAGTGGCACGGGCAAGGAGCTGGTCGCACGACGCCTGCACGCCGCCAGTCCCCGGCACGCGGGGCCCTTCGTGGCCATCAACTGCGGTGCGCTGCCCCACGAACTGCTCGAGTCCGAACTCTTCGGCCATGTGCGCGGCGCCTTCACGGGGGCGACGCAGGACCGGCCGGGGCGCTTCCGCCAAGCGGAGGGCGGCACACTGCTGCTGGACGAGATTGGGGAGATGCCGCTGGACCTTCAGACGCGCCTCCTGCGTGTCCTCCAGGAGCGCGTGCTGGAGCCCGTCGGCGCGGACCATTCGATTCCCCTGGACGTGCGGGTGGTGGTGGCCAGCAACCGGCCCCTGGAGGCGGAGGTGGAAGCCGGGCGTTTCCGCCGGGATCTCTACTACCGCCTCAACGTCGTGCCGCTGCGCGTGCCGCCGCTGCGCGAGCGACCCGAGGACGTGCTTTGCCTGGCGCGTCATTTCCTGGCACGTCACAGTGGGGGACGAGAGTGGCGCATCCATGCGGACGCGGCGCGACGCCTGTGCGCCCGGCCCTGGCCGGGCAACGTGCGCGAGCTGGAGAACTTTTGCCAGCGCGCGGCCCTCTTGTCCGAAACCTGTGAATTGGACGTGGGCTTCCTGACGGAGCCTGGACCCGCCGGGCCGAATGTCATCACCACTGACGACATTCAATTGCCAGCGGAGGGCATCTCCTTGTTGGACCTGGAACGGGCCATCCTGGTCAAGGCGCTGGAGATGAACCAGGACAACCAGAGCGCAACAGCCCGCTTCCTGGGCATCCCGCGTCACATTCTGCTCTACCGGATGGAGAAGTTCGGCATCCTGGCGAAAGGGCGCGCCGAATGAAGGCCGAAGCTCAGACCACGGGCTGGGCTTGGCTGGCCTCCGGCCCGGCATTGTTGTGGCTGTGGGCGCCCATCCTGGCCATCAGCATGACGCACCTCCTGACGCCGGCCTCCGTGGACTGGCTGCATGATGTGCTCCGACGCCTCTACTACGTGCCAATCATCGGCGCGGCCTTCCTCTTCGGGCTGCGCGGGTCGGTCGTGGCCGCACTGGCCTCCACCCTGCTCTACCTGCCCCACGCCTTCTTGATGGCCGGCATGCAGGACTCCATGCTGCATCAGGACCCCACCGGCACGGCCAACAAGGTGCTGGAAGTCCTGCTTTACAACGTGGTGGGGCTGGTCACGGGTCTGCTTGCTGAACGCGAGCATCGCTCCCGGCTGGAGGTCGAGCGCAAGATCGAGCAGATGCTGGCGCTGGAGCAGCAGCTGGTCCGTTCCGGGAGATTGCAGGCGTTGGGGCAATTGACCGCAGGCTTGGCCCATGAGATCCGCAATCCACTGGCTTCGCTCAAGACGGCCGTCACGATCGTTTCCGATGAGATTCCCACGACCTCGCCACGGCGACGTTTCGTCGAGATCCTGGGCAAGGAGCTGGACCGCTTGGACGCCCTGCTCACCCGCTTCCTTGCCTTTGCGCGTCCCGGGCAGGTGAATTTGGTGGAGGTTGATCTGGCCCTGGTGATGGAAAGAGCGAAGGAACTTGTCCACGCCCAGGCCGAGCTGCGTGGTGTCCGCCTGGAAGCCGAGACGAATGGTCCGGCCCTTGTTCGGGGGGATCTCGATCAACTGACCCAGGTCCTGCTCAACGTCCTGCTCAATGCCATCCAGTTCAGCCGACCGAAAAGCCGAGTGCGAGTGCGGCGCGAAGAACAGGTGCTGCCCCATGGCCACTACCAGGTCATCTCCATCCTGGACGAAGGTCCCGGCATTGCCCCAGATCAGCTGGAACGAATCTTCGACCCTTTCTTCACCTCGCGTGCCGATGGCACCGGCTTGGGCCTTTCCATCGCCAGCCGGCTGATGGACGAGCACGGCGGCTACATAGACGTGGCAAATCGCCCCGAGGGCGGGGCCAGAATACAGCTGTACCTGCCAGGTCACAAGGCATGAGTTACCTGAAGGCAGGCCCACCGGATGAATTCACGCCTTGAGCTCGTCAATTGTCTTGGTGTGTCAATTGACAAAGTGGTCCCCATCGAGCCCGTCTAAGAGTATGGCAGCAATGGGATTAAATCCGATCTCCCTTGTTCCCTTAGGTCCAATGAACTACTCTCCCACCCAGGCGATTCCAGCCCCCTGGAATCGACCCGCCGGCATGCGTAGGGCACGTGCCGGCAAGTAGTCCAGCATAGGCATGTGCGGACTACTCCCCCAGAAAAGGTCTTCCTCCCACATGGGTGGGCGGAAGGCCTTTTTCACGCTTGGTTCGTGATCCCTCATGCGAGTGACACGGTGCATGTTGTTGTGTGAAGGGCTTGTCGTCCGTTTGAGGTGACAGGGCAAGCCACGTGAAGAAGCGACGCTGCCGACCGGTCGACGGCCCTTTCCTGGCGCACATGATGATCCAACTGGACGGCGATTGCCGGCAACGGTCCGCATGCTTCAGCTGGCCGCATGCCAGTGGTGAGGTCCGAGCCGGTCGATCCAGCGGTCTAGCAGCCTGTCGGGCTTGGGCCTTGGATGGGATCCGCGCCCAAATCGAGGCCGGTCTTTCGGAATTTTCGCATAGCATACTGGTGGTCTGTTCAAGAAAATTGCGGAAAATCCGGACCGATTGGGGCGATGAAGACCGCCAAGTGGACAAGTCCGACAGGCTGCTAGGCCGGACGAGGAGTCAAGGACTGTGAAGGGACCGGCTGTGGCACACCCGCCGGCACCACCAGCCAATAGAAGCCCCGCCGCTGCACCTCCGCATCCGGACGGAACTCCAGGCCTTCCCTCGTCAGCTCCCGGCGGATCACCGCCGCCACGCGCAGGCCGGTGCAAGGTGTGTCGGCGGGTTGGCCAAAACCAGCCAGGTAGTCGCTCAGCTGCTCCCGATAGGCCCTGGAGACCTGCCCCACCTCCAGGCGTCGGCCGTCGATCTCGGCCAACAGGCTCTTCCCTTGCAGCACCAAAGCCTGACCATGGGGCAGCCGGTCGTGGAGGAGGCGCTGGTGGGCCGCCAGGTCCTCCGCATCGGCATGGACGCCCCGGCGCACCAGGCCACTCAAATCCACGTCTTCCAGGGAGGCCAGCACAGGTGGGAGGCGGCGACTGGATGCAAAGGCCGTGCCGGCGGCCAGGGCCTGTTCGCGCGGCCCCTCGATCACGATCAAGCGGCGCGCGGCTCGCGTGCAGGCCACATAGGCCACCCGACGCTCTTCCTCCAGCTCATCGGGGCTGGTGCCCAGTTTCATGGCGGAAGGCGCCAGCACCACCGCGTCGTATTGAAGACCCTTGGCGCGATGGATCGTGCCCAGCAGCACCTCCTGCACAGGAGCCTTCTCTTCATCCTGGTCGGACGGCCAGAGCTGCAGGGCCTGCAGGAGCCCGTCGGGCTGGGCGGCCAGCTCATCGGCGGCCGACAACAAGTCGTCCCGCCGGATGGGATCTCCCAGGTTGCGCGCCAGACCCCGCGCCAGGCGTCGCCCTGTGCGCAGGGCTCGTTGATCCCAGTCCGCCTGCCGATCGCGCTGGGCTTTTCGGTCCCTGCTGATGCACTCGGCCACGCCCATCGCATCCGTTACTTCCGGCAGGTCCGCCAGCAGCGCCCGCACATGCAGCCACTCCCGCGCATGCTCGAAGTGGGCATAGGCCTGATCGGTCAGGATCTCCAACGAGCCCATCTGACTGCTCAGGTTCTGGAAGCGCGTGTCCCGCTCCAGGGCGGCCAGGGTCAAGCCCAGCTCGGCGTTGGTGCGGAAGAGCACGCCGATGCGGGCCAGCGGCTCACCCTTGCTCTTGGTTGTCCCAAGCAGGGGATAGAGGGAACCCAGCACCTGGGCCGGGTCATGAGGATCGCCCGGCAGCACGTGGACATCGCCTCCCTTGTGCCGGGCCTTCTGGGGTGCGCTTCCCCTCCGACCTCGCCGCTGCCAGGCTTCCGCCAGCACCGTCGAGCTGCAGCGGTAGTTGGTGGCGAGCGTGAGCGATGTGGGTGGCTTGTCCATGGCCGCCAGGGATTGCTCCAGCGCCTCGATCAAAGGTTCGGGGGCCGGGGACTCACCCAGCGCCGCCCGTTCGTGGCCATAGATGGACTGGTCCGGATCACCCACCGCGAAGAGCGATCCCCGGGCTCCTTTGGCCAGCACTTGCAGAAGTTCCAGACGTGGTCGCGTCAGGTCCTGCATCTCATCCAGCAGGATCTCCTTCGCCACCAGCCGAGCGGGCTGGCGTTCCAGTTCCCAGGCGGCCCAGGGGATCCACAGTTCCACCGGCGGCTTCACACCACAAATCGTCTTGCGAGCCTGATCGGGGTCCGGCCGCTCAACCAACAGCTTGGCGGCCGGCCGCCAGCCCTTGCCATCCCGACGCACCCAACCTTGCCCTTCCCAGTGGGACAGCCACTCTGGACGCCGGGCCTGGGCCTCTTCCAGGAGGCGTTGGAAGATCTCTGGTTCAGCGAAGCGTGCCGGTGGCCCCAGCACCAGGCCGGCGTAGCCGTGCAGGGTGTGCACGGGCACGCGCTCCGCCTCGCCGCGGATGCCCAGCTTGAGAAAGAGCGCGGCCAGGCGGTGTCGGATCTCCAGCACCACGGCCCGGTTGTAGGCCAGCACCAGCAGGTCCTGCGGTCTGCACTCCTTCTCCAGCAGCAGCCAGGCGCAGCGCAGGCTGAGGATGTGGGTCTTGCCGCTCCCCGGACCTGCCGAAATCAGCACCGCGCCGCCGGGAGGATGCGTAATGGCCTGGCGCTGCTCGGCATTGCCCAGCTCTGTCAAGGTCGCCTCGACCAGGTGCCCTTGTGCGGCGTGCAGCAGCTTGGCCATTTCGTCCGCAAGACCCTGCGCCTCCCAGCGCTGCCGCAGGGCGGGGTCCAGCAAGCGGCGCTGCAGGCAGTCCAGCAGCTCGTCGGCGGATGCACACTCAAAGAAATCGTGGAAGAAGCTGCGCTGCTCCGCGGGATCCAGGTGGGCGGCCAGGTCCAGACTTGCCAGGCGATATTCGCCCAGGCGCAGCTGCTCCTCAAAATCGTTCGCGACCACCTGGTCGGCGGCCTCTCCTGTCGACGCGCCCCCCGGCTCGATCGGGCGCGTGTCCAGCAGGTCCAGCTCGATGGAACGGCCGAGCAGGGGCTCGCCGCCCGTCAGGCCACATGCGGCCAGGTAGCCCAGCGCGCTCTCCAGGTCCGGCAGCGTGCAGCGCAGCTCGGTCAACCAGGTGGAGAGGATCTTGGCCTGGCCGGTCCGCTTCATCCCAAGGAGATCGGGCATCACGCGCCGGCAGAGATCCTCCAACTCGGGCAGGGCCTTGGTCAATCCTCCCAGGTGGCGACTAAGGGCGATCTGCACCCCGCGTTCGGCGTCGAAGGTGGATTCCACCCGGAGGCCCCCGCGGTGTCTCAACAGGCGCAGGAGCGGACCCACTTGCTGGGGGATCAGACGCATTTGGCGCTCCCGCCAGGACTGCTTCCGTCTGGCCTGCGCTTCCGCCGGCAAGCCCCGCAGCCAGGACCAGTCCACCTCCTCCGCCTGGTCCTGCGCCGCCTGCCTGAGGCGCAGGCGGAGTTCGTCGCGCTCCAGGATGAGGTCCTGGCTCTCCACCTGCCGGTTGAGGGACAGCGCCAAGGTGAAGGGGACGCAGGCCGAGAAGGGCAGGGAGGCATGCTCGGCGCACCACACCCGCTCCGCCTCATCGTGTTCCAGCGACAAGGTGACCATCGCCTCGTTCAGCAGCGCGAAGCAGTCCTGCCGTTCGCCCTCCTGAATCAGCCGGAACAGCTCGCCCAGCTCGCCCGATCCCGCTGCGCGGATGAGATCGTTGGAATTGACCTGGACGTGGCCGCGGGTCTGGGCGGACTGCCGCACGACCTGCTGCAAGCGGGCCAGCGGGCTGTCCCCGCTCAAGCGGCGCGGGCCCAATCGAAAGGAAAGGAAGGGCGGAAAGAAGCAGCCCAGCTTGATGCGCTGCAAGCGTTCCAGCCAGTGCAGGGCCACGCGCAGCTTGGTGTCGTCCAGCTTGGAACTGGGCAAAAGGGCGCGGGCGGAGAGCGGGATCACCAGTCGCCCCTTGTGCAGCCGGCCATGGATCCGGCGCGAGAAATCAAGCAGTGCGGAGAGGACGGTCTGCAGATCGCGCCAGTGCAGGCGGCCCCTGCGGTGAAAACCGCGGGCGCGGTTCACCTCATCCTGACTGTAATAGAGCCAGCAGGAAATGGGCTGCTCCGTTGAGTAGCCTGCCTCACGCAGCAGGCGCCGATCGCGGCCGGCCCGCCCGATCTCCTGCAGGTAGTCCTCCAGGGTGGTGGGCAGGTCCAGATGGGCCAGGAAATGGATGTTGGGGATGTCCATGCCCATGCCGAAGGCCTTGGTGGAGACGAGCACCTGCAGCTCGCCCTTGAGGAACTGCTCATAAATCTCCAGGCGCTCTTCGCTGGGCAGTCCGGCATGGAAGATGCCCACGGCGAGGCGCGCACCGCCCTTGGCCAGGAACTGGCGGAGCACTTCGGCATGCCGGGCCGTGTCCTTGCGGGTGCGGGAGAAGAGCAGGGCGCGGCTCCTCGCGGGGTCGAAGCCCTTCTGAAGCTGTTGGGAGACATGATGCAGGCGGCTCAACAGGTGGGGCTTGACCCAGCCTGCCGCCTCGGGGTTTTCCAGCGCCTCGCGGAGGCTGTCCATCGTGACGGAGGCGAGGGGGCCGTCCCGCACCACCTCGATGCGCAAATGATCGGGCACGGGCGAGGGGCGTTCCTGGGGCTGCTGGATCATCATGTCCTCCCCGCCTTCCACGGGGCGCGAGGACTGAACATCGTCCGCAACTCCTCGATGGCTTGCTTGGAAAGCGTGGCGGAGAGCAGGATCACGGGGGCCGGTTCCTGTCCCGTTTGGCGCAGTTGCTGCACCTGAAGGGCGGCGGAGTGGTAGTCCGGTCGGAAGTCCAGGCCCCATTGGCTGATGCAGTGGGCCTCGTCGAAGATCCAATGCTCGGCCCGGCCGTCGCGATTCAAGCGCGCCTGGAGGGCTCTCAGGAAGGCGCGGCTGCGGAAACGCTCGGGCGAGACGTAGATCATCCAGATCTCCCCGCCCGCCAGGCGCTGGTAGACATCCTTGAGTTCGAAGGGATCCAGGTCGCCCGTGATGGCGTCCACCACACCCACGAAGCCCAGGCGCATGAGGGAGGCCACCTGGTCGGTCATCAGCGCCTTGAGGGGTGCCACCACGACGGAGAGCCGCCGGTGCCAGGATCCCTTCAGCAGGCTGGGACCCTGGAAGATCACGGATTTGCCACCGCCCGTGGGCAGGGAGACAATCTGGTCGACGCCCTGCATCACGCGCTCGAGGTAGGCCAGCTGATCGTCGCGAAAGCGGCCCGGACCCCCCTGCTCTCCCCGACCGGCCAGGAAGGCGCCCTCCAGGAAGAGGCGCCATGCTGTCTGAGGCGGCTGGGGCCGGGAGCGTGGAAAAGCCTCCATCAAGGCCTGCGCGAGGATTCTGTCCGCACGCTGGGTGGAAAGATCGTGCAGGATGGGTGTCACCCCCGTCCGCCGCGGCGCCCAGGCCAGCCGCTCGTCCAGCAGCCAGACCTCACCGCCTCCCGCTTCGCGCCAATCCAGCAGGATCCTCCCGGCATGGCGCAGCCAGCTTTCCGTGGCGCGCAAGCGCCAGCCCGTGGGCACCCAGTCCGGCGGAGCATTCTCGTCCTCGCCCGCGCCGGAATCTTGCGTGTCGCCCTCGCCGGCGATCAGCCCCAGGTCGTCCACGCCCTCTGCTTCGTGCGAAGGCTCTGCATGCCTGCTGGGTGTCGCCCCGGGGAAGAGATCCAGGTCCATCGCCTCCAGCACCAGGCGCAGTCCGTCGGCATTAAGGCCCGGCAGTTCGTCCAGGCGCGCCGCAGGCAGGATGGCAAGGCCGCCGGGTGTGCGTCGTAGGCGTCGCACCAGGCTGCCTGCATCAGCCGCCTCCACCAGGCTGAGCCCAGGCTTCCAGGCTCTTAGAGTTTGGGCCAGGGGCGCGAGGTCTTCCTCGCGCTGCACCAGCAGCAAGGTGGGCTGGTCATCCAGCAGGGTGGCCACTTTTTGCAGCTGAAGGCCCCAGTAGTCGCCGCGGTGGGGAGTACCGGGTGAGAGAGTGTGCCTTTCATCGGCGTTGGGCAAGGATACGTCAGGTGGAGAGACGCCGTGCAGTTCAGGCAGTTCGCGGGTCCGCAGCGGCAGGAGGCCCGGCAGGGCCGCCAGCGAAGCACCTGCCAACCCGGCGGCCAGGTCCTCCGCGGCCAGCGGGGCGGAGCGCAGCTGCAGGACGGCCCCACCCTGACGGGACAGCCACCAGGCCCGGGACCTCGCTCCGGCCACGGGTTCCGCCTGGCCCAGCAAGCGCAGGGCCATGTTGGCGGGCAGGCGAAGGCGCCCGGCGCTCCCGGCGCCCAGCAGGAGGGAGGCGACCGGAAGGCCTGCTTCCAGCACCTCCGATTCCGTGAAGGAAGCTTCGGAGCGCTCGGTCCAGAGCCCGGCCGTGTCGCCCCCGACCAGGAGGGTGCGGCAGGAGGCATGATCCTGCAGGAAGGCCTTGACCTCAGGCTGTTCCACCTCAGCCCAGGAGAGAGCGAACCATTGTTGGCGCGAAGGGTGGGCGGGACAGCCGGCCTCCGGGCAGCCCTGGCAGTGGCGCCGCTGACCGCCGGCCGGTCGCAGGGTAGGATGCAGGGACCCCAGATGCAGGCTGTGCCCGGTGGTCCAGGCGCGCCAGGCATGGCGTGACTCGCGCAGGCAGAGTTCACCGGACGAACCTAGCACGGTCAATTGCCGGCGCGCGCCCAGTTCGCCGAGGAGGTGGGGCGGAGCCACGATCAGGGTGGGCAAGGCCGACCTGGGGGCCTCCCGGGAGGCCGCCTCCTTCTGATCGATCCAATCCAGCACGCGCTGGACCCACGGATGGGCGCCCTCTGGCTCCAGACACTCCTCGGGATCGCCCAGATGCGCCAGGGACTCCCTGGCCAGCGACCTCAAAAGCGGAGTCGGCAACTCGCCCAGCAGATCTTCGAGTCCATCCTGCCGCGCATACTGGGCCGCGCCGGAGTTCTCCGCCGCTTGGCGCATGAGCGGCGGGGAGAGGATTCCTTCGCGCGCCAACTGGCCCAGTTGGCGGGTGAACAGCTCAAGGGCCAAGGCGGCGTCCGCCGCGGCGCGGTGGGGCGCCTGCAGGGCCAGATTCCGCCGCCAGGGTGTGAGACGGGCCTGCCAGTGCAGGGTGTCCACCGCCTTGATGCGCTCCCAGGACAGGTCGGGAAAGAGCCGGCGCAGGTGCGGCAGATCCCAGGCCAGCAGGTTGTGCCCCACGACCAGGGGCGCGGCCTCAAGCAGATCCCTCAGGGCGGCGCGCATGGAGTCTGGGCTTGTGCAACTGCGGGAGCCGCGCGAACTGGCCAGACCCAGCTGGGTAATCGTGCTGCCGTCACATTCCACATCCAGGGCCACCACAGGAAGACCTGACAGAGGATGCTGGCGGCCGGTGTGTTCCATCAATCGATGGGTTCCGTGGCTTTCTTGTCATGATGCAGGTGGCGGAATGTGGCAAGGCAGACAGGCAATCGCACACCGGGAGCTGGAAGGCGGGGCCGGGAAGCCCGATGGAATGGCGGCTTGTCCAGCCCGCGAGGGCATACTATATACAACCGCGACCGATCGGACCCCCCCACTGGTTCAAGGTCAAGCTCGTGTCACGACAGCCACTAGACGAAGCCCATCGCCCAACGCTGCTATGCCCGGAGAACGATCTGGAGGCACGCGTCATTGTGGCCCTGGGTCAGAGAGAAGGGCTGGATCTGCGTGTTTCGGCCCAGCCCTGGGGCGCCAGGTTGGAGGGGGAGCCGACCGCCACCTTCGCCGGTCTCGGGCCGGAGGTCTGGATCGTGGAGATGCCCGGCCCCACCATCGAGGAGCGCTTGCGCCGCCAGGGCCACACGGTGCGCATCATCGACCACCACTGGTACTGGCAGCAGGATGGCTCCGTGTTGGATCGCCGTCATGCCCTCTCCAGCCTGGAGCAGGTGGCACAGCTGCTGCACGTCTCGCTGAGTCCCTGGGAGAAGGCCATCGCTCTCAATGATCGCGGCTACATCTGGGCCATGCTGGACGGCGAGGTCCCCTACGACCTGGCCATGGAGCTGCGTCGCCAGGAGCGGAATGGACATGCCGGGCTTGATTCGCCCCCTGAGTGGCAGCGACTTGCCTGCGTGGCCGGCGGCGAAATCTGGTGGGGCAGCGGATCGCACGCCGCCCTCCTCGATCGCCTCTCCCACATGGACGAACAGGAATGGAGGGCTTGGCTGGGTCGGGGACGCCAGCGGGCCGCTCGCGAACCATTGCGCATGTTGCTCGATGACACATTGAAAAATGGGTCGGCCAGCACCTTGACTGGGTATGGCGAGTAGTGTGGTCGTTGGTCCGACTTGTGCAAGGATGTAGACAAGGACCAGAAATTGAACAGGAGCCTCGCATGACGCGCAAACGAACGACGGTTCCACTTCCGCAGGACTGGGATCCGCAACGGGCGAGTGAAGCCCTCCAGCGCTCCACATTCACATACGCTTGTGAAGTTGTGACACCCTTGTTTGGCGGGGGGGTGAAGGCCGGCGTGGTGGATGCTGAAATGCCCGTCCGGGCCACCACGATCCGAGGCCAGCTTCGCTTCTTCTGGAGACTACTCAACCGACAGCGGTTTATACATGACGGCAAGGTGAATTTCGAGGATCTCTTCGTTGAGGAGCGATCAATCTTCGGCGGACTGGGCAACTCGGGTACAATTGCTGCAAGTCGGATTGCTGTGCACATCAGCAATGTCCGCAATTTTGGGATAGGGGCAGCCGCCAAGTACAGCAGGAGGCCAGACGGGAACTTGAAGACTCTTCCGGACTGGGAAGATTGGGCTGGCGGACAGGCAGTGGGATATGCGTTGTTTCCAGCCCAAGGCAGCGCCAGTAGAGAGAGAATCAGGGTGGAACCGAGTTTGCTGGCTAGGCCTGGATTCCGGTTTGATCTATCCATCGATATCGACGCTAGCCTGTGTGGTAAGAAGAGTGGGCAAGTGGAGGAGGCAGTTCGTTGGTGGGCTAGTTTCGGTGGAGTTGGAGCTCGAACCCGACGTGGCGCAGGCGCAGTTTTTGTCACCTTTGAGGACAAATCCCTAGTACCCGTGTCACGCGAGGATGCGCAGAGCAAAGGCTGCACGCTTGTTGTGCAGCAAACAGTCTTTGCAAAACCAGTTGCAGCATGGAGTGCGGCAATTGCCGCGCTGCAGACTTTCCGCCAAGGAGTGGGATTAGCACGCGAATCCGGCAACAACAACAGACCTGGCCGCAGCCGATGGCCAGAGCCGGACGCAATCCGGAGGATCGTCGGGACAAACTCGCCGGGTCACAAGCCGGTTTACAGGGCAGACAATTGGTTTCCTAGGGCAGCCTTTGGACTGCCTATTATCTTCCATTTCAAGGATGCCGATGCAGGCGATCCTCACAATTCTACCCTGCACCCAGTTATGGCAGACAGGATGGCGAGTCCGTTGGTGATACGGCCGTATTGGAACGGCAGTGATTGGTTGGCAGCCGCCCTACTTATGCCTATCGAAGAACCTGACCAGTTGATACTTGCTGTTGATGATGCACAGCATGCGGTCAAGACCTGGCCTGTTGATCCAAGAGAACAAATGGTCATCTGCGATTCATTTGAACCGATGAGTTCATACGCTGATGATGGCGTTTCTGACCCGCTGTCCGTCTTCTTGGCTTACTTCGCCGAACTTGGCTCTACCAGCACATCATCTGTAAACCTCTCTGATGTCTTACCACACCAATCCAATGAGCAGATTTGGACTGGAGCACAGATCAACCAAGACAAGAAGAACGGCTCCCTGACCGCGAAGCAGATGAAAAAGGGGAGACCGTCGGGAAGCTCGGCATTCGCCCATGCAGATGACGCGGAGCAGCTAATCCTTCAATTGCCGATCGGGTTACAGGAGAAGCTGAAAAGGAATCCAATAACAGCAACGGCAGTCGTCGTCGACAAGACGCTCATCAGAATCGAGGTGCAAACATGAGCGCTCGTCATTTGCTTGGAATCACCTTCGGTCCCGTGCAGGACTTCATAGCCGCCGCCCGTCGCACATCGGACTTGTGGGCAGGCTCGCAGTTACTCAGTTCTGCCTCGCGCGCCGCGGCACGGAGTCTTGAAGACCAAGGTGCGACACTGGTGTATCCGCCTTCTTCCAGCATTCGGGCGGACGGAGACGTGCCCAACGTGGTAGTGGCCATCCTGGAGGGAAGCGGAGACGAGGTCAGGTCCCTTTGTCGTGCCGCCCAGGATGCAGCCCGCTCCAAACTGGTCGAAGTGGGAGAGAAGGTGTTGAGCGACTGGCCAGGCTTGCGGGAGGATCGCTACCGGGCACAGCTCACCGACGCACTGGAAGCCTATTCTGCCTGGGTACCAATGGATGCAGGCTTCGGACCCGCATTCCGGAGCCTGGGGCTGGCCATGGCAGCACGCAAGGCCACGCGAAACTTCGAACCCCACCGGCACGGGGCCAAAGCGCCGAAGAACAGTCTGGACGGTCTCCGGGAGACAGTCCTGCCGGATAAATCATCCAGCATCCTGAGCAAAAAGCTGCGCTTGAGCAAGGGAGAACAATTGGATGCCCTGGGTGTTGTGAAACGACACCTGGGCCGGCAGGAGTCCTTCGCCGCCCTCACCCGGGTGGCTAGCCAAGAATGGTTGCAGACCTTGGATCCAGCGCACCTGAAAACCTTGATCGATGTCCATGAGCCGATGGTCAATCTGGAAGTGGTTAGGAGGACCAAGGCAAGCCAGTTCAGCGCTTTCCCTTATGACGCCTCCCTGTTGTATCCCAATCGCTTGGCGGCCGAGCGTCGGGAGTCCCCAGATGCAGCATTGCACCTTGATCGGCTGCAACAGGTGTTGAACCACCTATGGAAGCAGGTTGGCCAGCCACTGTCCTATGTGGCCCTCCTCCTGGCGGACGGCAATCGCATGGGGCGCTACCTCCAGCAAGTGGCAAAATCCAACGATCCTCCCGGTTTGGAGCTTCATGGAAGGTTGTCGCAAGGTATGGTGAACTTCGCGGACGAGGCACGACGAAAGGTGACCCGGCTTGGCGGGCAGGTGGTCTACGCCGGTGGTGACGACGTCATGGCCCTGGTGCCGGTGCATCAGGTGTTGAATGCAGCCCGTGAACTGGATCAGGCCTTCCAAGCCCAGTTGGCATCACTGCCAGGAGACGAGAAACCCAATCTGCGAGTGGGCGTGGCCGTGGCGCACATGGTCGAGCCCTTGGGCAACATCCGGGGTTGGGCTCATGACGAGGAGAGATTGGCCAAGGGTGACGGCTCCGATCCATCCCGTGCGCATGCCCTTTCCGTCTGTGTCTATCAGCGAGGCGGAGGCCAGTTGCGCACTCGTCTCAGTTTCGACCAAACAAATGATTTCGACGCATTGGAACAGTGGATGTCGGCCTATCGCGCCAAGCGGCTGGCCAGTCGCCTTGCCTACCAAATTCGCGGCATCGCCGAACGCGGCGAGCAACAAAGATTGAGTGATGGGGTGGTCGAGGCAGAGTTTGAGCGCCTGATGCTTCGCCAGCAAAAGGGGGACGACGGATCCAAACTGGACGACGATCTGGCCCTTGGGATCCGAACAAGATTGGGCGAGCTAGGCAATTTGCGCCAATTGGGGACTGAGATGATCCTGGCACGCTGGCTGTCGGCGCGGACCGAGAAGGACCTTTCCCGGGGGAACCAATGAAGCACACCTGTACGATGGAAGCCGTGACGCCATTGGTCTTCCGCGGCGGGAGGCCCTTTGGCGAGGGTAGTCGTGACGGAGGGCGCTTCCCCTGGCCCTCCAGCACGACGGGGGCTTGGCGAACCGCCTGGATGAGAGAGGCCGGGTTGGGAGCGGATCGGGCTGCAGAAACGCTTTCGCACCCTGTCGTGGGTCCCTTTCTCATGCGAAAGCACTCAACAGGTTGGGAACTGCATGTTCCAATGCCAGCGGATGCCTTGCGGCTGGATGATGGCGGGGGGCTTGTGCGGTTGTCGCCCCGTCTTTTGCCAGACGGGGTGGGAACGGATTTGCCTGCTGGACTTCTACCGCTTGCATTGCCAGAAGGAGTGGGATTGTCCAAGCCTGGTCGCTTGCCGTCCTTCTTGCCACTCCGCATGCTGCGGGATTGGGATGAGGGTCGAGAAGTGGCAGTGTCTGATCTGCCTCCGAACCCTTCGCCCTTCCAGCATATCAGGACCAGCACCCATGTGGGGCTTGAGCGCGGGCGAATGGCGGCAGAGGAAGGCCGTCTGTTCCAGGTGCAGGCGCTGGATTTCGAACGTCCACGCCGTGTGGATGGCAAAGGCTACGAGACGGAAGCCTGGTGTCTGGCCGTGCGCACGGCATCCCCGTTGAAGTCGACATTGGCCACGGTGGGAGGCGAGCGCGGTTTGGCTTGGCTGGAAGAGGCTGATCCGGATCCCTTGTCCCCCTCGGAAGGATGGGTGGAGCAATTCCGGCAGGTCCGCAGGCTGGTCGTCACCTTCCTCACGCCGGCCTTGTTTGATGGTGGTTGGCGACCGTCTTGGCTGGGCGCGGATGGCGTTGGCGAGCCGCCGGGCATCACCGGTTTGCGCCTGCGGCTGGTGGCGGCAGCCCTGGGTCGCTGGGAAGGCATCTCCGGATGGGATCTGGCTGAATGGAAGCCCAAACCCATGCGGCGGGCTGTACCTGCGGGGAGTACTTACTGGTTTGATGTGGAATCCCGGCCCGATGACCCCAATTGGCCGGAGCATGTCTGGTTGTCTTCCTGGAGCGACAGTGCCCAGGACCGCCTGGATGGTTGGGGCGCGGTGCTGCCACGGTCGATCACCGCCCAGGAGATTGAATCCTAAGACAAGGAGTTGCATATGCATTCGCTTCCGTTCTTCCTGCATGCGTTGAGCCCCGTCCACGTAGGAGTGGGCCAGGCCATCGGAGTGGTGGACCTGCCCATCCAACGTGAAAAGGCAACTCACCTGCCTTACGTGCCGGGATCCGGCCTGAAGGGCGTTCTGCGTGATGAGTTCAAGGATCCGGCGATCCAGAAGACCCTGTTCGGGCCGGACCGGATCAATGAGAATGACAAGGCCCATGCGGGCGCCTTGGCTTTCGGAGACGCCCATCTGCTCATACTTCCCGTGCGCTCCCTGGTAGGCGTGGTGGCATTCGCCACTTCTCCCTTCTTGCTTTCCCGCTATGCCCAGGCCGCTCGTCGCGGCGAAGTTGTAGTCGATGTGCCTTCCATCGATCTCCCAGTCAAAGAGGAGGAAGGCTGGGTGACCAAGGACTGCTCGCTCAGCCTGAACAACCAGGTGGTGCTTGAGGACGCCGACGTGTCGGTAATGGAGTGTGAAGCAGCCCAGAACTGGGCGGTCCACTTGGCGGAAAGACTGCACGAGAAGGAGTTCCGTCCACATTTCACGCGGCGCTTCATCATCGTGTCCGACAGTGTGCTGAGTTATCTGGCCGACACAGGAACAGACGTGCGAGCCCGCGTGCGCATTGACGACGCTCGACAGACAGTGGAGCAAGGGGCCTTGTGGTATGAGGAAAACCTGCCCGCCGAAAGCGTTCTGTTTGGCCTTGTGGGACTGGATATCGCCCGGGACGGCACGAATCTGAACGTGGAGCAGACCTTCCGCGCCACGATGGGCAGTGAGAAACTGGTGCAAGTGGGAGGCAAGGCCACCATTGGGCGTGGCCTGGTGCGGTTCATCCTGTAGGAGGAGAAATGGAACTAAGGCAATCCAGAGTGGCGGAGGAAGCCTTGCAGCGCGTGAAAGACGTCGCTGGCAAGTCCATTGCCAAGGATTATCGGTCCCGGGCAGACAACTTCCCGACGCTGGTGGCCCAGTCCGGCCTGGCCCAGGCCCTGGGTTTTTTGAAGGCCAAGACGGGAGACAGGAAGAAGCCACTTCAGCAGGCCTATGGCGCGTATCACGAGGACCTGCGTCGGGTCATGTGCGCCGGCTGGCCCGCAGCCGGCAGTACGGTGGACGCATTGTTCGAGCGTGTGGTGGCCGCGGATTTGGCCACCTACCAGCTCTACACCAAACAAGCCCTTGATGCGGCGCTCTGGCTCAAGCGCATGAGCCAAGCCTACCTTGAAAGGGAAGCCTCATGACTCGATTGGGACGCACGGCAATCAACCAGTTGCACCGCTGGGTGGAGACTCATCCTAACCGGGGCCTTCACCCGGGTTTGCTGCTGGCCCACGGCATGGAGTCTTGGCCGGTCAAGGGTGACAGTCAGATCAAGGCAAAACTGGTGGAACGCATCACCAACCTGACTCCGGTGGACTTGTATGAACCTGCATTGGCACGCTGGCGCCGGGCCACTTCGGACAAGGAGCGCTTCGCCTCCTTCGAAGCCAAGCTCGGGGGTCGCCTCTACATTGGCGTGACTCGCGATCACCCTCTGGAATCGGGGGTCACCACCTCCCACAGTTACGGCGTGCCAGTCATCCCGGGATCAGCCGTAAAGGGCCTCACCCGATCCGCCGCCTGCGAGCTTCAGGACCAGAATCTCCTGAAACCCGACGCCATTGTCTGGATGTTTGGCGAGGGTGGGGATGATGGAGAAGCGGGCGGTCTGGTGTTTCATGACGCATGGTGGGTGGGCAAGGACAATCCCTTTGTGGCGGAAGTTGTCACCCCTCATCACACAGACTACTACAGCAGTCATGGAAAGAGCCCGGCCACGGACATGGATAGCCCCATCCCGGCTCCCCAGATTGCCGTGCGGGGTTCCTTTTACTTCGTAGTGGAGGGTGATCCGGCATGGTCGCGAGCGGCGGCGCACATCCTGCGGAGTGCGCTGGATCTGCGTGGCATTGGGGCGAAGCGAAACTCCGGCTATGGCTTCTTCAACCCAAGTGAGAAGGACACACGATGAAGATCATGCACAACTGCTGGTTCCCGTCGCGTCTTCCCCTTGGACTGAGACTAGGTCTCGCCTCATTGCTATTCATAGTCGGCACCAGCTGGATTGCCGATGAAGTGCGCGAGATGGTCTTTCGTGGTGAGTCTCACCAACTCTGGGCCTTGACCTCAGCTGTTGTGATGATGGCACTTGGAGCATCCTGCTTGCTTGCCCTGGCCGAAGAGATGATCCCCGTACGCAGCTTGGGCCGCTCCGCCACGGTGCAGCCCCACAAGGCCATGATTGCGCTCCTATCTGTTCCCAAGAATCCTGAGAAACTTGAGAAACTGATACAAGAGGACAATGACTTGGACGCAGCCATTGACAGCATGACTGGCGATAGTTGGCAGCAGCTCTTCCGGGGCTTGAGACTCCACAAGGACAGCTTGTCGTGGCTGACATTGGTGACGTCACGCAATGGCAGTGATCAACACACAGAACTGGCTCGGCGCATCATCAAACGCCTCCTTCCCCAGTGCCGTGTGGGTGAAGACACGGTGGATGACTTCGAGGATATTGAAGCCTCGATGTCCGCCCTGCAAAGGCAGCTGAAGCTGTTGCACGAAGAAGGATTCGCTTCCAAGGATATCATCCTGGATGCCACAGGTGGAATGAAGCCCACGTCCATTGCCGTGGCCCTGGCCACCCTGATGGACAAGGAGCTGCAGTTCCAGTATGTGTCCAACAAGGGCAGCTTGTGCAGCTACAATGTAGTGGCGGCCACGCGGAACAACCTATCGGGGTTGTGATGACACGTTACCTGCTCAACTCCGCCCTGTTGACATCCTACGGTGACTACAACCATCAGGGGCCTGTGTCTGTGTCCAAGGCCAGGGAGTGGTTGGACCAAGGCCCCGTGAAGTCGGCCATCGGCCATGCCTCGACGGCTGCCCTGCTTTCCTTTCTGTTGAAGCGTCCGGTGGAGAGAAACCGGGTGGAGGTGGCCATGCTTCCCGGCGACGAGGCCCTGGTCTTGCGTGCCGGCCTCAGGCTTGGCGAGGGTGAGGTGCTGGATGAACAGGCTCTGAGGAACGCTCCGTACGAGATGTCGCTCCTGCGAAGGATGCGCTGATAGTGCCCAATCGGCCACTCCGGGAGGCACCATGAACACCCAACCGCTCCTCACCATCCTCGGCGGCGGTCACGAGATTGGCGCTAACTGCTACCTGCTGGAGTGGGGCGCTGACAGCTACCTGCTGGACGCCGGGCGCCACCCCGGCATCCGCGGCGACGAGGAGCACCCCTGGCGGGAGTTCTTCAGCCTGCCCGACCTGGACCGGCTGACCCGGGCGCCCCGGGCCATCCTCATCAGCCACGCCCACCAGGACCACATCGGCAGCCTGCCCGTTGTGTCGCGTCTCTTTCCGGAGACGCCCATCTACACCACCACCGCCTCGGCCGCCCTCATCCCCCTCATGCTGGCCGACGCCTCGCGCATCCAGCAGCTCTACGATCCCAAGGCGAGAAGCTACCGGCCCGATTACTACTGGGAGACCTTTCTTGACCGGGAGGACATCGAGGCCATCGCCGCCAATCTGCGCCTGCATGCCGTGGAACCCCGCTCCCCCGTGGATCTGCCGGGCGGGCTGCGCGCCGTCTTCCTGCCCAACAGTCACGTGCTGGGCTCGGCCGGCATCCTGCTCGAGCGGGAGGATTACCGTCTTTTCTATACCGGGGACTTCTCCCTGAGCAAGCAGGAACTGCATCCGGCCACCGTGTTGCCTCCGCCCGACTCGGTGGACACCCTGCTCATGGAGAGCACCTACGGCGGCAAATCTGACGAGCTGGACCGGGCGCAGGCCCATCGCGAACTGGGCGACTTCGTGGCGGCGCGCGTGGCCGCCGGCGGATCGGTGGTCATCCCCGTCTTCGCCCTGGGGCGCGCCCAGGACCTCCTGGCCGCCCTGGGCCGGCACAAGGCGGAGGGGCGCCTGCCGGCCGACCTGCCCGTGCATCTGTTCGGCCTGGCGCGCACGGTCACCGAGATTTATCTGCATCAGCAACGCCACCTGGCGCCCAACCTGGCGGGTCTGGACCTGCGCCGGGAGCTGGCCCCCCGCCTGAACGACGAGCGCTGGCCTCTGCTGGGTCCCCGCCGCCCGCGCCCTCAGGGAAAGCGTCCCAGCGCCGTCCAGGAGGACCAGGAGGCCCTGCGCCAGATGCGCTCCTTCCTGGACGAGCGGCCCCGCGTGGTGCTGGCCACCAGCGGCATGCTCAACCCTGGCAGCATGGCCTGGCTGGGCGCGCGGGTTGTGGCGGAGGACGAGCGCCACGGCCTGCTTTTCGTGGGCTACCTGCCCCCCCAGTCCCTCGGCGGACGCCTGCTGGCCGCCCGTCCGGGGGACAGCGTCTCCCTGGGCCGCCTGCCCCGCGCGGGTGGAGCGAGGCTGCACCTGGCCGTGCGCAATCCGCACATGCGCCGCGTCAGCTACAGTGCCCACGCCAGCCGCACGGAGCTGGTGCGCACCGTGGAGCAGATCAGCCCCAAGAACGTCATCCTTGTCCATGGCGACCAGTCGGCCCGCGAGCAACTGGAGGACTGGCTGGAGCACCGCTATCCCGTCCACCTGCCATCCCGGCGCGGCACCCTGCAACTCAACAACGACGGGCCGGACCACGTGCAGGACCTAGGCCTCATCCCCGCCCTGGTCCTGGTCCACGGCCGCAGCCTGTGGGAGCGCGCCGCCGCCGCTCTTCGCGTGGCGGACCCGGACGAGGAGCAGCTGCGCGCCTGGCTGGAGCGCGAAAACGCCGTGCAGGCCAGCGTCGAGACGGCCCTCCTGGCGCGCCATCCCATTCCCATCGGCGCCTGGATCCACCTGGTGGGAGGGGCCGCCGCCCCCTCGCGCCGCATCCGCGCCGTGCTGGCGGAGTGGCTGGGCGGACAGCGCCTCGTGGTCCACGAGCACGCCCTGCCCATCGGCTGCACCCTGCGCCAGGCGGGGGAGGCGGTGGCCGACCTGCTCGCCCTCCATGCCCGCCACAGCCAGGTTCTGGCCTGCGCCGATGATCCGGGCCTGCAGCTCAAGGCCGTGCTCACGGCCGTCACTCTGGACCGCCGGCTGGTCACCTTGAACGAGCGGTGCCTGCCCGAGAGCGCGGGCCACCTGCCCCTGGGCCTGGACCTCTCCCTCTTCCGCAGCCATGCCGGCACCATCGAGGACCTGCTCTTTCCGGCGGCCAGCGAGGATCCGCGCCCCCACCTGGAGCGCCTGCCCGCGCCACTGCGCGACTGTTTCGAGTACGACGAGGACATGCACCGCTTCGCCTGGAGCGACTACGGCCGCCTCTTGCGCCAGCGCTGGCTGAAGGACCTGGATGAGGAGATCCTGGTCGCGGGCTGAGCGTCGCACGCGCTCATGGTCGGCTCGCGCGTTGGGCGCCAGCGGGAGAGCCGCCCCTGGTGGTGGTGCGCCAGCGATTAAAGCACCGGCGCCCACCACTGGCGGCGGGGGTCAGTGCGCAGCCACTACTCAGAAGGGGACTCGCTGCAGCCGGCGGGCAACACATGGCAGGTATTGCTGGCAGCACGCGAAGTGAACCTGCAGACTTATGCAAACGAAAGGCATAAGCTATGAACAATCATAATGAAATCAACTTGATGGATAGATATACATATGGAAGCGCTGCATACATTTTTGAACATGAGGAATCAAGCAGACTTTCGAGGCACAACAAATTGATCAAAATACTAAAAGATCAAACAGCGGTAATAAATAATGCAATGGAAATGTCTTCTGGTAAAAGACTTTATGATGGACTTGTACGTGCTCAATTAAGCGAATTAAGTATTGGTGTAGTCGATAACATTAATGGATTGGCGGAATCTCTTTCGAATAGTATTGGAGAGTCATGTGACAGGGTTGAGAGAGCACTTTTTGATTTGGGGGATAGATTAATTGCTGAATTATCTCTAATAGTATGGGAAAACAAAACTCAGACAACCATTTTGAAGGAAATGAGAGATCTGCAACGTGATAGTCTACGTAATAAAGCTGCACAATTGGTAAGACAAGCATTGGTGCTTATAACTGCAAACGAATTTAATGAGGCGGAGAAGAGAATAGAAAAAGCGCTAGAATACGATATTACGTATTATAACGCATATTACGCTATTGGGATGATTAGAATACATCAGAGCAATGCAGAAGGTGCTATTAGTAGTTTTGAAAAGTCTTTAAGGATAGGAGGATCAATCGGTATAGATGAAAAGCATGAGTCACTATGGGCTATATCTAGAGTTAATTATTCAATTGGAAACTTTGAATTAGCTCTAAAGTTTGCAAAAGCGGCTATTGAGTACAGGGAGTTAAACTTCAGCCGAAGAATGCAGTATGTCGACTATTTACTGAAGAATAATTTGGTTAATGAAGCGATTAACGCGATTAGAGTGGAGATTGAACGAAATCCAAGTAAGGTAGGATTTATGATTACCAGATCGGAATTTAGTAGTATTGAAAATTCAATTAGAGATTGTTACATGAAATTTGTACAACGAATTGAAAATGAGCTAGATGAATTCAAGGCATTATGCGTCTCCATTGTGGAGATTCCAACAAAAATTTCTGCGGTGAAAGCTATTCAAGCATCATTAGAAGAGATATCTAGTTATGTTGATGAAGCGAAGAGAACAAATGATATAGATATTATTGTTTCTATGTCCAAGGTGATAATAAAAATTTCAGTAAATGCGAAAGACTTTAATATAATGAATGATTGTGTAATATCTTTAGAAGCTGAGAAAGAAAGGATTGCATGTGACATAAGAGATCGTGAAGCTGAAGAAAAAAAATGTGAAGATAAAATGAGCTCGATTGAAGGCCTAATTGGAAAAAACAGTAACCGAAGAGGGAAAAATGGTGGTTGGACTATATTGGGTATAATACTCTATTGGCCATTTATGATTCTATTGGTAGTAATGTTTGTAGATGGTTGTAGAACCTATCTTTCTGATCCAGATATCGATAGAGGTGCTGGTAATATGTGGGTTAGAACTTTCCAAATGATAGGATTAACAATAGCCTGGATGATAACATCCGCTGTAATTATAAAGCTAGTCGAAGTAAGTGGAAAGTCGCGAATAAGAACAATACAAGCGCAAATAGATAGATTGAGAGGTAAAAATCATGATAAAAGACATGAAACTTATATCATAGACAAGCAGGAAAAATCCGTAATTGCACAAATTGATGAACTAGGACGAGGTGTGAGGGGGGTTTCTACGATTGCAAAAGGAGTTTTAACGAAGAAAAGTTCACGGAAAATTACTGAGAAGGATTGACATTAATAGAGAGCGCACAAATGGAAAGAAAGCATGTTGGGAAAGCATCTATGAAAAACTACCATTCTAGTGGACCGAATCACGTGAAATGATGGATGATGACGCTTCAGGTTGCTCAGTGCAAGGCGCAGACCCGCAGGCGTAGCGGTGCTACGTCAAGGGGCTGCAACGCGGCAATGGGTGACGTGGGCGCTTCCCGCAGGGTTTGCGTCATGGACTGAGTTCGTAGATGAACAACGGGATCAGCAAACAGAATCCGCCAGATTGCGTGATTCGGTCCACTAGCTGCCGCCGTCCCGTTGAAATTCCCGCCACCCGCCCCTTGTCAGGGCAGGAAGGCCCACCGCGCCCGCCGCCGCACCGTAGCGACGCCAGGGCGCGACCCCTTCCGGCAACCGAAAGGACCTGACCATGAAGAGCGCCTGTGCCCTGTGCCACTCCACCAGCCACTCCACCCTGGACTGCCCCCGCGCCCGCCTGCACGTCAGCGAGGCGGAGGCCCGCGAGCGCATCCGCCGCGTCGAGCGGGGCTTCTGGCCCAAGCTGAGGCGCTGGGCCGGCCGCCTGCCCTTCGTGCGGGACGCCGTCGCCCTCTACCATTGCATGCGGGATCCGCTCACGCCTTTCTGGGTGAAGGCCGCGGCGGCGGGCGCGCTCAGCTACTTCATCTCGCCCGTGGACATGGCGCCGGACCTCATCCCCGTGCTGGGCTTCCTCGATGACGCCGCCGTGCTGGCCGCCGTGGTGTGGACCGTGCGCTCCAGCCTGACGGAGGCCCACTTTGCCCGGGCCGACGAGTGGCTGGGCGGGATGGGCCCCGCCGCCCCGGCGGATGACCGTTGAAAAGGCCCGGGTCCAGCCCCTTGGCTGGGATGACGCGCGCCGTGGCCGGCAGACCGGGGGGGCTGGTGGTTCGGCGGCCGCGTTGCGCCGGCCGGTTTCGGCCGGTCGGCGCCCCTGGCCCGCCGGCTTGAAAAGGCCGCGGGCCGGCCCCTTGGTCCAGGCAGCCGTGGAGGAGAGGAAAGGCGTCGGAGCGGCCGGCGCCACCTCCCGGCGCCCATGAAAAGGAAGGAGCACTCCATGTCCACGACCACCGCCTGCCCCATCTGCCGCCGCCGCGGCCATGGCGCCGCCGCCTGTCCCGACGCCCCGCTGGACCTCCAGGCGCTGCCAACGCTTGGCAATGTCCGGGCGCGCCGGCAGGCGGAGGAGACCGTCCGGACCTTCGACCAGAAGGGGTTCTGGAAGAAGGTGGGGCGCCTGGCCAAGATCCTGCCCTTCATCCGCACCGCCGTGGCCATGTTCTACTGCATGATCGACGGCGCCACGCCCCTGCCCGTCAAGGCGGCCGTGGCCGGGGCGCTGGCCTACTTCGTCATGCCCCTGGACCTGATTCCCGACTTCCTCCCCATCGTCGGCTACGGCGACGACGCCGGGGTGGTGACGGCCACCTACGCCCTGGTGCGCTCCTACGTCAGCGCCGAGCACTATGCCCGCGCCGACCACAAGCTGGGGCTGGACAAATGGTAGGGGAGCGCCGCAGGGGGCGGGCCCGCGCCTCGCCTGCCCCGTCTTCCGACCTGCCATCCTGAGGTGCGCCATGTTGCGGCGCCGGCCTGGTGCCAGCCGGAGGTTCTCCGATGGCGGCTGCTTGTTCCCATCCCCGGCCGGACCGCTTCCAGCCGGAGGAACAACCCATGGACTGGACCCTGCCCGATCTGCGCGAGGCTTGGGAGCGCGTGCGGCGCAAGGGGGCGGCGGGCGGTTTCGACGGCCGCGAGCTGGAGGACTTCCAAACCGACCTGGAGTCGCACCTGACCGGGCTGCTGGAGGATCTCAACCACCGCCACTACTTGCCCGACCCGGCCCTGCGCGTGCGCATCCCCAAGGGGGAGGGCCGCACCCGGCCACTGGGCCTGCTCACCATTCGCGACAAGGTGGCCCAGGTGGCCGTCAAGCCGCGGTTGGAGCAGGTGCTGGAAAAGGTCTTCCATCCCGCCAGCTACGCCTACCGCCCGGACAAGGGCCACCGCAAGGCGTTGGCCCGCGTGGAGCACGAGCTGCAGCGCGGCCTGACCTGGATCGCCGCGGCCGACATCAAGGATTTCTTCGACAGCCTGGACCACGGCCGGCTGCTGGCCGAGGTGGACCGCCATTTCCCCGACCCCTGGCTGCGGGAGCTGCTGCGCATGTGGCTGTGGATCGGGGTGGTGGACCGCGCCCAGGTGGCGGAGACGCCGGCCGGCGTGCAGCAGGGTGGCGTGGTCAGCCCGCTGCTGGCCAATCTCTACCTGAACGAGTTCGACCACCGCCTGGAGCAGGCCGGTCTGACCCACGTGCGCTACGCCGACGACTTCATCCTGCTCTGCGCCACACGTCCCCGCGCCGAGGAGGCCCTGCGCCAGGCCGAGCGCTGGCTGCGTGAGGACTACCGCCTGGCGCTGAACGAGAGCAAGCGCGAGTTGGCGCCCCTGGCCGCCGGCTTCACTTTTCTGGGCGTCTACTTCCAGGGCCGTCGCCGTCGCATCGACCAGAAGAAGGTGAGCAAGGCGGTGGGCAGCATCTACGGCTTCCGGCAGGGGGCGCACCGGCTGGAGGACCTGCTCGGGCGAGCCCGCGCCTCCTTCCGCTCCTGGCATCAGCACTACGCCTTCCTGGAACCCGCCGGCGTCTTCTTCATCTACGACCGCGTGCTGGGCAACGAGATCGGCGCCTTTCTCCAGGCCCAGTACCGGCGCGATCCGGCCCGGCGCAAGAAGGATGACCGCGCCATCCTGGAGCGCATCCCCTGGCTGCTCTACCACACCCGCCGGGAGCAGCGGGAGGACTGGGCGCGGCGCATCCTGGCCTTCCCGCTGGAGAAGCTGGCCGACCCCGCCTACCGCCATCTGCCCTTTCCCCGGGGTGAGCGCCCGGAGGAGGAGTCCGGCGAAGCCCGTGGACCCGCGGCCCCTTTGCGTCCTCCCGCGCCGTGGCGGCAGGAGCTGGAGGCGGCGACCCAAGCGGCGGTTGAGGCAACGCCGGACGCCGCCCATGCAAGGGAGCCGGCCCAGGCCGCGGCTCCCGCCGATCCAGACGTCCAGTCCGGCGCGCCGTCGGTGGCGGCGGTCCAGGCCGAAGCCACGGGCGCTGAGGCCGGACCCTCGTCGCCCGCCACCCTCGGCCCGTCGAAGGCGGTCCCGCCCGCCCCGTCCAACGCCGCGGCGAGTCCCGGCGACCGTCGCCTCAAGGCCCGCCTCTCCCGCCGCCGGCGCAAGGTGGAGCGCCTCTTCCTGGGCCGCCAGACCCTGGTGGTGAGCCGCTCCGGGGCCTGCTTGCGCCGCCAGGGGGAGCGACTGGTGGTGACGGTGGGGGAGGAGAAGCTGGGACAGTGGCCCTTGCGTGACCTGCAGCACGTCTGGCTGCTCACGCGCAACGTCACGGTGACCGGCCATGCCCTTCAGGCTTGCCTGGAGGCGAAGCTGCCCCTGGAGGTGTGCGGGCCGCACGGCCAGGTGATCGGCCGCCTGAGCGGGCCGGAACTGCCCGCCATGCGCTGCGGCGCCGCCCAGGAGCTGCTGCGCGACAAAGCGGGGGGGCTGGCCGTGGCGCGGGAGATGGTGCTGGGCAAGGTGGGCAACCAGCGCAAGCTGCTGCAGTACTTCCGCAAGTCCCGGCGGCGCCAATGCCTGTTCAACGCCGCCTGGAAGGAGCAACACCGGGTGCTGGACCGGGCGCTGGCGCGGCTGGAGGAGATGGACCCGCAGCGCACGACCTTGGACGCCGCCGCTTTCCGCGAACAACTGCGCGCCCAGGAGGCCCAGGCCGCCAAGGCCTACTGGTCCATCGTGCGCTGGGTCCTGCCCCAGGATCTGGACTTTCCGGGCCGCAAGCGCCACGGGGCGCGCGACCTGGTCAACAGCGCCCTCAACTACGGCTACGGCGTCCTCTACAACCACGTCTGGCGCGCCGTGCTGGAGGCGGGGCTCAACCCCTGCGTCGGCTTCATGCACGAGGACCAGCGCGGCAAGCCCACCCTCAGCTTCGATCTGATCGAGGAGTTCCGCGCTCCCATGGTGGACCGGGTGGTCTTCAGCCTTTTCTCCAAGGAGGAGCCCCTGCGCCTGGAGGACGGCCTGCTCTGCCACGCCAGCCGGCGCTTGATCGTCACCAACCTGCTCGAGCGCTGGCAGGCCCCCGCCCGCTATCGTTCGGCGCAGGAGCTGCTGGGGGAGATCCCCGCCCTCCAGGCCAAGCACCTGGCCCGGGTGGTGCTGGGGGAGGAATCCGCCTACCGCAGCTGGTCCTTCCAGTGGTAGACGTGGCCCGGTGCGGCGAGGGAGTTTCGGGAAATGGGGGAGGGGAGGCCACATGGTGGTCATCAGCTATGACATCCAGTCCGCCCAGGTGCGGCGGCGGGTGGTCAAGGTCCTGGCTGGGGTGGGACGACGAGTGCAGAAATCAGTCTGGGAAAGCCGGGTGGAAGGCGAGGCCCTGGCCCAGGTCCGCCGCCGCCTCGCCCGCCTCATCCAGCCCGGCGACAGCGTACGCTACTACCCGCTCTGCTTGGCCTGCTATGGGCGTCTTGTCTCCGACGGCGACGCGGGTCCCGCCTACCGGGAGGCGATGATCAGGCTGTAGTGGATCTGGACTGGGCGCGCGGGGAGCCCTGCGACAAGGGCCGCGCGACACCATGTTGTTGATGGACAAAGAGTCATGCTCCGAGATCGCTGCATCTGTTCAGTGGAAGATTGTCGCAGATGGTAGCGCCCCGGCCTCGGCCCGCCCCATCTTCGACAATCCCTTGGCCCATGGCCGCAGCGGCCCTTGTCCATCAAGGAGATCGCTGTACGAAAAGTGCCACCTTGTCGCAGTTCGACCCGCCGCGTCCCAATTGCGTCAATCTTCGACAAGAGGAAAGCCATGCCTGACAGCCGGATGAGCTGGGAATCCGCCCCTTTGCCGCCACCGTCTCCGACCACCTTTTTGGGGATCTGCGACAATCCGCCCTCCGCCCCCTTGAAGGTGTTGATGGGGAATGATATGCTCTTCCCGCTGGGTGGCCGCCACGCTGTACGAGGAAGGCGGAAGTCCTTGCCCGGGGAATCTATCAGCTTGAATGGCCCGAAGGGGCATTAAGACGCCGTAGACCATGCGCTCGAGAAGCGTCATACAGTTGACGCCTATCAGCTTGAATGGCCCGAAGGGGCATTAAGACACCGGAGAGCGTTTTGTTGATGCCTTGGACTTCCACGGTGAAGTGGCTATCAGCTTGAATGGCCCGAAGGGGCATTAAGACTTCTGGCTCGAAGGATTTCGATTGCCAGCTTTTTGTTTGTCATCTATCAGCTTGAATGGCCCGAAGGGGCATTAAGACGCTTGAGCTTGAGACTGCGCCGCTTCTCACGAGCAACCTCGCGCAACTATCAGCTTGAATGGCCCGAAGGGGCATTAAGACGTCAAGCTAATAATTGACCAAGCTGATACGATTTCATACTTGGCCACCTATCAGCTTGAATGGCCCGAAGGGGCATTAAGACGCCTCAGCATCATCTTTCGAGGTGCCGACGTACACGGGCGGAATCCGACTATCAGCTTGAATGGCCCGAAGGGGCATTAAGACATGCCGGCACGATTGCATACAATTTCTTCATCATTCCTCCTTTTCCCTATCAGCTTGAATGGCCCGAAGGGGCATTAAGACTCCCCCGTGCCCGAGCGCCGCACCAGCATGCTGACGGGCATCTTCCCTATCAGCTTGAATGGCCCGAAGGGGCATTAAGACATCAATCTTAGTATCACGGGGTCGCTCCCGCTTATTCTATTGATCTATCAGCTTGAATGGCCCGAAGGGGCATTAAGACAAATGCCCAACGAAAGCTCCCAGTGGGAGCAAGATAAATCCCCAGGGACTATCAGCTTGAATGGCCCGAAGGGGCATTAAGACGTCGTGTGGCTGATCGGCAGTGAATACCTTGTCGCAAATGTCAGCTATCAG
>JAUXWS010000081.1 GCA_030685015.1 bacterium | reverse complement strand
GGAACTCCGGCACGCCGTTGCCGACTTCGTGGATCGCTACAATGCCCATTGGCGGCTCGAAAAGCTGGGCTATCTGACTCCCTTCGAGGCCCGTCAAGCCGCCACCGTCAGGCAGGTCGCCTGATGTCTAAAACCGTGTCCAAAGAACCGGGGGCGACACACCGATGCGTGTTCCTTGGGGCAACCAATCGAATGGGGTGTTCTTGGGGCTCGCCTTTTGGTCTGTGGGGCGCACGGAGAGATTCTCGCGTGAGCGACAAGTCCTGCAGCCGGACTCATGCGGCGCGGATGCGCTGGATGAACCCGTCGACCTCGGCCTTGAGGCACGCGGCGTTGGCTGCGAGCTCCCGTGAAGCGGACAGCACCTGTGCGGCGGCCGATCCGGCTTCGTTGGCAGCTTGGTTGACGCCGGCGATGCTGGCGCCGACCTCGCGGGTTCCTGCGGCGGCCTGTTCGACATTTCTCGCGATTTCGCCGGTGGCGTCGCTTTGTTGCTCTACGGATCCGGAGATGGCGCCGGCATTCTCATTGAGATTGACGATGACGCGGCCGATGGCGTCGATGACATCGGCGGCGGATCGGGTTTTTTCCTGGACTGTGCCGACCTGGGTGGCGATCTCGTCGGTCGCGCCTGCGGTTTGGTTGGCGAGGGTTTTGACTTCAGCGGCAACGACGGCGAATCCTTTGCCGGCATCGCCGGCGCGGGCCGCCTCGATCGTGGCATTGAGGGCGAGCAGGTTAGTCTGATCGGCGACGGCCTTGATGAGTTCGACGACCTTGCCGATTTCGCCGGCGGCCACGGCCAGGTCGCGGACCTGCTCAACGGCTTCCTGGACTTGGCGGACGGCATTGTCGGCGGTGTCGGCGGCACCGGTGGACTGCCGGCGGATTTCGCCGATTGATGCGCTGAGTTCCTCGGCGGCGGCAGCGACGGATTGGACATTGACGGTGGCCTGTTCGGACGCCGCGGCGACGGATACGGACTGGGCGTTGACTTCTTCGGCGATGGCGGACATGGAGCGTGCGGTGGCTTCGAGTTCGACGGCGGCGGAGGAGACAGTGCCGACGATGGTGCCGACGCTGTCTTCGAAGGCGCGAGCGAGTTCGTCCATGGCGCGCTTTTTCTCGGCGGCGGTGCGCTGTTCCTGTTCGGCTTGCTCGGCTTCGAGGGCGCGGATGCGGACCGCGTTCTCGCGGAAGATCTCGACGGCGGCAGCCATGCGTCCGACCTCGTCGCCGCGGCCAAGGCCGGGGATGTCGAGATCGGTGTCGCCGTTGGCGAGGCGGCCCATGGCGGCGGTGATTCCGACAAGAGGCCCGGCGGTGGAGCGCACGACGAGCAGGGCGAGGCCGAGGCTGACGCCAGCGAGCAGTCCGGCCAGAAGCAGGAAGGATCCGAGGGCGGTTCCGGCCTGGCGTGCGAGGTGTCCGGCTTCGTCGACGAGCTGGCGTGTGACGAGATCTTCGACGGACCTGAGGCCGTCGATGCGGGTGGTGGCGGCAGTGAACCAGTCGTCGGCGCTGGCGACCAGGGGTGTGTCGTGGGTTCGGCTGGCGATCGCCGCGTCGCGCAGGGTGCGAAGGGTTCTGCCGGCGGGACCATTTTCGACAGCTTCGAGGGCTTGGCGGGCGTCGGGGAGTGCGTCGCGGGTGAAGAGCTCGGCGTAGGCGTTCTGTTCGGCGAGCAGGGCGAGGAAGCGCTGATGGATTTCGGGGCGGAAGAGGCCTTCTGCGTGTCCGATCGCACCGACGGCGCGCTCTTGGCCAGCGCGTTCCTTGGCTTGGAGCAGGAAGGCGTAGGCGCTTCGGATGCGCAGTAGGCGCGGGTCGGCATCGATGGTTCCGAGCTGTTCGACGGCGCGGAGCAGGCCTTGGATCCAGTCGGTGTAGGGCTCTGTTGCCTGGGCGCCAGTGAGGGTGTGCTCGTCGACGCGCCACCGGAGATCGGCGAGGGTGGTGGCGGTGGGCGGATCGAGCGGTGCGGATCCCTCGAAAGCGCGACGTACTTCAGCGTGGAGGCGGCCATCAAGACTGGCGGCGAGGGCCTTGAGCCGGCGGTCGGTTTCAGGCCGCTGGGCGCCCAGCGCGTCGGCGAAGGCGCGGTTCCCGCCGAGCCAGCCGGCGGAGAGACCGCGTTCGCGCTGCAATTCGTGGACAAGAGCGCTGGTTTCGGCGCTGAGCTGACTGAGCTGGACTTGCAAGCGGCTGTCCGTGACTGTCTTCATGCGCGCGCCAGCCAGCAGGAGCACGAAAGCGAGCATGCCGGCCAAAGGCGGGGCGAGGGCTGCGAGCATCTTGCGCCGGATGGGAGTCTGTTCGAGGATTCGCGTCATGGGGTCCTCCAATCGCTTCGATCTGTGCTGCGTGACGGTCGCTGACTCACGCCAGATTCGGGGACAGGTATCGGAAGCATTGCGGGCCGAATTGAACCTCCCACATGGAAATGGCAGTTTTCTTTTTGACATGGTTCAAATGTAGAACCGAGCCGGCCGATACTTGCAGAGTTGGCCGCGCCTGGCGGCGATGGTCCTGTAACGCGGGACGGGGAGCAACTGCAGGAGGAATCATGAATTGGGAATCGGAGTGGACAGCGTCGTACAGCGTGGGTGTTGCGAGTCTGGATTTCCAACACAAGGAGATTTTCCGAATTCTGCAAGATCTGTATAATATTGATGGTTCGGCAAGTCGGGAGATACTGGATGACGTCTTGACGCGATTGACAGCGTACGCGCAGGGGCACTTCGAGGAGGAAGAGCTGCTGATGGCTCAGGCTGGCTATCCGGGGCTGGCTGCGCACCGGGCTGAGCACACGGCCTATATTGCGGCGGTGGCTGGGTTCTGCGCAGAGCTGGAGGATGGTGGCGAATCGGTGTTGCTTGAGCTGAAGCACTACCTGCGGCAGTGGTGGCTGGTGCACATCCTGCATTTGGACATGCAGTACAAACAAGCGCTTTCCCAGGCAAGTAGCAGCGCATTGCCGCCATCGGGCACACGTCCACCGTCAGCGCCCTGGAGTCCCTGCTCACGCGCTTGCACGCCCTGGAGGCCCAGTTCGGCGCGGCGCGCGTGACAGATGTGTTCGTCAAGGACACGGGTGCCCTGCACTTGCTCTGGGCGGTCTTTCCCATCGGGCAGAGCTGACGCAGCGTTACCCGCGCCATGCGATGCAGGGCACTGCTTGTTGGAGATTGTTGCCTCGGTGGGAATTCGCCCAGCATCAGCGTAGCAGCGTCACCGTCCTCGTCTGCGCCCGCCCCGCCGCCTCCAACGTGACCAGATAGAGGCCGCTTGCCAGGCGACCGGCCTGGAAGGGCAGGTGGTGCGTGCCCGCCGGCAGGAGGCCATCGACCAGGACGGCCACCTGCTGCCCCAGCAGGTTGTGCACGACGAGGCGGACGGGCATGGGACGCAGGAGCGTGAGGGGGATGTGCGTCACGGGGTTGAAGGGGTTGGGCCAGGGCGCGCCCAGGGAAAAAACCGGGGGTCGCACTTTCGGCTCCCACGTGGGAAGGTGGGTCCAAGTGGTGTCGTAGAGGGCGGCGTGGGGCCCACCCGTGAAGCCCATGTCATTTCGCAGAGTGCCCTGGCTGGGCCAGAGGGCGAAGCCGGGGTTGTCCGGGTCCTCGGGGTCCTCATAGGCCGACGCCGGGTGGCCCGCATCCACGCAGGGGGATTCAGGGGAGAGGAAGGGCGCGCCCAGGATCTCATCGAAAAGGGGATCCACCGCCACCAGGCACTGGTCCTGCAGCAGGCGGGGCTCTGGCAGCAGGCTGTGGCGGTAGATGCCGGGCAAGGGTTGACCGTCGTCCATGGGGCCAAAGCCCCTGGGATCGGCCTCCATCGCGCCATAGGTGTTGTCCCGGAACAAGCAATTGGTGAACACCACCCGACCCCTTTCCACCCCAAGTTGCGTGCGATAGCCGGGCTGCACCAGATATGGCGTATCGCAGTTCAGGATGGTGGTGTTCGTGACATGGGATGAATCATCGCTCCAGATGAGCAGAGCCATCTGCTCCGACTCCAGCGGAATGGGATCCACCGCCCGCACACCGTCGATCAACACATTGTCCATGCGGATGCTGCGGACTGAGGCGCGGACACCCAGCCTGGACCCATTGATCAGCGCCACATTCCGCATGGTGAAGTCATTGCCGCGGATGTCCACCCCGCCCTCGTCGTTGTCGCGGAACAGGCAGTTCTCCATCCTGTAATTGGTATTCACAAGGTAAGGATCAAGGTAGAACTTGATCATTGATCCAATGTTTGTCGCAGCCCCATAAACCACGTTCCAGGTCCAATGATATTCCGGCGCCATGTTGGAGTTTCGATTCCCCTCGAAGACACAATTGCTGATCCGGAAGTTGCGCAAAGTAGAAGGACTCACCGCAACGAGGCGGCCCTCCTTTCCTGACATGGGCAACCCAATTGCGGCGTAGTCTGACAACTCAATGACATGATTGTTGATGAAGCGGCAACTGTCCAGAAGCCATGATGGATGCATCGTCAACAGGGAAGCGCCTTTCCAATCCTCCAGTGGGTTGTCGGGGTTGGGGGCATTGATGAAGACGTTGTTGCTGAACTCCGAGTGGGTGACGATTCCGGGATTCGTATAAAACAGGGCATTGCTGTTCGTGACCTGGGTGTTCACATAGGTGCTGTCCCCCACCACACAGTCCCGGACGACCAGATGCTTGACATGGGCCATGCCCTGTCCTGAGACGATGCCGCCCGCCGCTTGGCCGATGGAGGTCCGGTTGCGCAGGAAGTACACACTGTCCGCGTCCACGTCCGACAGGGCGTCCAGGTACACGCCTGTCACCGAGGCATAGGGGAAGGAATGCCCCGTCTGGCGGTTGTCCGTCCACCAGATGTTGCGCGCCTTGATGCGCGAGGTCGACCCCACGCGCATGACCGTGCCCGTGGAGAAGGTGTTGTTGCGCAGGGTGATGTCTCGAACATCCGTGTGGCCGTTGTTGTGTTGGCCGGTGGTGCCAAGCACAAGGCTGGGTGCCCGGTTTTGATTGGCAATAAGGATTTCGCGGACAATCAAGGTATCGGCGGCGTGTGCGCTCAAAACATTGTGTGGGCACGGTGATCTGACAGACAGACCACGAAAATATGTTTTTCCCAACGAGTACACAGAAATTATAGTCCCCGAGGTCTCGTTTGAACCGATTTTCATGAACTCAAGGCTTATATTCATAGGAGCTGAAGCCAACACCCCCGCACCACTAAACACACTAGTATTTCCATCAAATTTCAGGTGCTTAAGCACGACATTGCCAGCTTCAACAATATGGATTCCTCCGCCAATCCTAAATCCTCCCAATCCCCCACTGATTGTGAATCCAACTATAGAATAATCATAAATAGGTGATGTGTTGATCGTGATGGTGGAGCCCTGTAGATCCCCGTCGATGATGGTCTCCTCCAGGGCCAGGGTGTCCCCCGTCACCAGGATGTCGGAGATCAGGCAGATGTCCCGTGGCGGCATCACCAGCCGCTCGTGGTAGTGGCCCCGCGCCACCAGCACCGTGTCCCCCGCCGCCGCCGCGTCCAGGGCCGCCTGGATGGTCGGATGCCCGTCCGGCACCGGCAACACGGCCGCCGGCAGAAGGGCCGGCGGCAGAAGAGCCGGCGGCAGCCCCCAGGCCACCGCCAGCCATGTGCGCAGCGTGGTCATTTCACCAGCATGATCTTGGTGGTGGCGACCTGTCCCGAGGCCTCGGCGCGGACAAAGTACAAGCCCGATCCCAGGTGCCCGCCATCGAAGCGGAAGGCATGGCGGCCCGCCGGCCGCCCCTCGTCGCACAGAGTCCCCACCCATTGCCCCTGGATATTGTGCACACGCAGCGTGAGCTGGGCCGGCTCCGGCAGGTCGATCTCGATGCTCGTGGCGGGGTTGAAGGGGTTGGGGTGGCAGGAGGCGATGCCCAGGCGGCGGGGCCGGCCGGGGGCGGCCCCATCCTCGGGCGCGGCCGCCGGCAAGGGTCCGCCGATCAGGGTCTGCCGCAGTGATGCCAAGGACCGCTGCAGGGCCAGGGTGCGCCCCACCTGGGCCAGGGGAGCGCCCAGGGCCGAGGTCTGACCCTGGGGCGGATAGGTCTGGATCTCCAGCTGGGCGGCCTCGATGGTCTTCGCATCCGCCGGGTCCTTGGTCAGGCTGGCCAGGCTGTCCAGGGCATCCACGGCCCAGGCCCGGTCCCCGTGCCAGGCCTCCACGCACAGGCCGCTGCACAGCTCGAAGATGGCCAGGTGCGGATCGGTGGGCTCGGCCGCCACCGCGGCCGCCTCCAGGCCCAGCCGGATGGAATCATAGGCGTCCGCGCCAAAGGGCGTGGTCAAGCCGATGCTCTTGACCAGGCCGGCCACCGACAAGGCGTAGGCACTGACGGGGTGGTCGACCAGGAACTGGATCCAGTAGGTGACGGCCGCCTCGAAGTTGCCCACATCCGCCGCGCCCTTCCCCGCCAGGTACAAGGGGATCTCGCCCCCCTGGCCCGGGCAGGGGATGTGGGCATTGTAGCAGGTGCTCAAGTTGGTGTTGGCCACGGCGTAGGAAGGAATCAAACCCTGGGGCGGAATGGTGTTGTAACACGTGGTTCCCCAGTAATTGTTGTTCCAGTCCGTGCCGGCACAACTGCCCTCTATAAAATTCCGATAAGGAGGTTCCTGAATTCTATAATCAACAAAAGCATTATATCCACATTCCATGTCGACATAGGCGCTATTTGGGTAACCTTGAATGATCGCCCAATTCCTGTCATAATCCGGGCGCCGGAAGAAGCGGTTCACGGCACCATTGTTCATGTGCAAATAGGTGTCGGTCAACCACATGGCCCCGGAGCTGAGGTTGTCGTAAAGGTTGTGGTGCTGGTGGCTGGTCACATTGAACAGGTAGACGGGAAGATGCGCCTCCAGGGCGTAGGCGCTGACACCCTGGAAACGGCAGTGGCTGATGACGGGCTCGCGACCCAAGCAGGAATTGTACTGGAAGATGCTGGACGGAAAGGATCCCGCCATCGCTTCGAACTGGCAGTTCACGACATCCACGGCTGAGTTGTAGATGTCCAGGAATCCCACGCCAAGAGTATCCTCAGTCGTATTGAGCGATCCTCTGAAGTCAAAATCTGCCACACGACCGACACAATTGTTGTAAAACTGCAATCCCCGGTTCCGGTAATGGGAAAAGCGCGATGTCTCCCCGTCAAGATCCACATCACTGTGAGTGAAGTAAAGCCCTCCTTCAGGCGCATAGTGGAACAGGACGCCATTGAAGGTCACCTCAGCCTGATGAGGATAGGTGGCGCTGGATCCGAAATGGAAGGCCGCTGCACCCGTTTGCTGGGTGAGATCGGTCTTTCCCACCAGTGCGGTCCGTGCACCCTCCAAGTCACCAACCTGAATGTGGTAGCCATTGGAGGGGGCCCCTTGGGCGGACAGGCTCAAGGTCTTGCCGGGAGTCACCCGGATGACCGTTCCGTCGGGGATGATCAGATCCTCATCCAGGATGGCACAGTCCTCGACCACCTCGTACCATCCCCGCTCCAAAGGTCCCTGGTGGACGCCGCTGAGGGGTGTGACGGGGTAGGTGGGGGTCCAGCCGATGTCGGGGCGGGTGAGGTCGAAGTCCAGGGGCGCGGCGGGATCGCCCGCGTCCAGGGCCGGCGAGTTCCAGCGGAGGTGAAAGTCCCCGCGGCGGGGGTCCACCAGGCCCAGGTCGGACACGATGCGGTGCCCGGCCCGGGCCGGCGCATCGGGCGGAGCCGCGCGGTCGCCCAGACACCAGGCCAGCTCGACGGAGCGGGCGTCCTCGGCTTGGATGGCTGCGGGGCCGCCTCCCCCCAACAGGCAGGAGGCCAGGCGCGCCGTGGCACCCGCCGCCACCTGCACCAGCGGCCCATCGCCCAGGGCCCAGAGGGTGCTGGAGGATAGCTCGGCGTGGCCGCCGCGCAGCTCCACCAGCGGGGGAAGGGCTGTCCGCTTCGCCGGACGGGTGTCCGCCGCATCGTCCGGCGCCTTGGCCCATCCTGCCCAGCGCGATCTGGGCCTGGCCCACAGCCGGCACCGCTCCACGACGAGGCGCGCCTCGTGCCCTTCGCAGACCAGGAGCGATGCTCCCCCCGCCTTGCCCTCCACCACGCAGTCCCGCAGGATGAGGGTGCCCTGCACGAGGGCGGCGGGTCGTGTGCGGCTGGCCGTCAGGGTGGCGCCCTCCAGCACGAGGCTGTCCCCCGCCGCCACCACCAGCGGCCGGGCCGCGGCGGCGGAGCCGGTGATGAGCAGGAGGAGCGTCAGGATGAAGGGTGCCGGTGCCACGGCAGCAAAGACGGAAAGGAGCGGGGCGGCTGCAAGGGAAATGATGGGGTGGCGGCTTGACAGCGGCGGACAGGTCGAGAGGAGGGCCGCTCCTGTGTGAGGAGGGCGGACCACGTGTCCGACCATGGGTCGGACACCCTGGCAGGTGTTGCCGCCCGGCTGTACGGCCCTTCGGCAAGACAGCCGGCAATGGGTGCGTCTCGCCAGAGCCGGAGAATATCCCGGCGGGCGAGTGTCGCGCCGGACGGGCGATCTGATGCCCCAAGTGGGGAGGGAGACGGGGGCTGTCTGGATTGCCGATCAGGTGTCCGACCCATGGTCGGACACCTCGGCAAATGGTGCCGCCCCGGATCCGCCCACACGCCCTCCTGACCGGAACTCCCCTATATTGTCCGCCCAACACCAACGGCCGGAGCGCACCGTGACACATTTTCAGCGGACCACCCCGACCCTGGCCCTCTTCCTCCTGGCGACAACGGCCCTGGCCCAGCCCAGGCCGCTCACCATCCTTCATGTCAACGACCTGCACACCCGCTACCTGCCAGAGGAGGCGGCCTGGAGCCGGGAGGATCCCAAGCCCCTCATCGGCGGCATGGTCGCCCTGCAGGACGCGGTGGCCCGGGAGCGGGCGGCGAGCGAGGCCGTCCTCGTGCTGGACGCCGGGGATTGGTTGACGGGCACGCCGCTGTCGGAAGTGGAAGCGGCGGGCGTGGAGGGCGGGGCCTTCCTCCAGATGATGAACGCGGTGGGCTTCGACGCCTCCACCATCGGCAACCACGATTTCGACAACGGGGTGGCGGCCCTGGAGCAGCTCATCGCACTGGCCGAGTTTCCTGTCGTCTCCGCCAACCTGGCCAGGAACGGCGTCCCGCTGGCCCCCGCGCCCTGGGTCGTCCTCGAGCGGGGCGGCCTCCGCGTGGGCGTGGTCGGCCTCATCCTGGAGGACCTGGCCGACGAGATCAGCCCCGCCCTCATGGCCGGCATCGAGGTGCGGCCGGTGGCGGAGGCGGCCCGCGCGGCGGTGGTCGCGCTGGACCCCGTGACCGACTTCCTCATCCTGCTCACGCACCAGGGCTGGCAGGCGGACAGCCTGCTCGCCACCCGCGTCGAGGGCGTCGACCTCATCGTCGGCGGCCACTCCCACACCCGGCTGCGCGAGCCGCGCCTCGTCAACGGCGTCCTCGTCGCGCAGGCCGGCTCCTACGCCCGCGACCTGGGCCGCATCGACCTCATGGTGGAGCACGACCGCGTCGTCTCCCACCAGGGCCGGCTCATTCCACTCTACGAGCGCGACGTGGCCTCGCCCGACCCGGTCCTGGCGGGCCAGGTGGCCCATCACCGGCAGCAGATCGACGCCGAGTACGCGGTGGTGGTGGGCCGGGCGGCCCAGGCGCTGGGACGGAGCTACTACCTGGAGAGTCCGCTGGGCAACTGGATGTGCGACGCCCTGCGCGGCCTGACCGACGCCGACGTGGCCCTCCTCAACAGCGGCGGTCTGCGCGCCGATCTGGCCGCCGGGCCGATCATGAAGTTGGACATCAAGCAGATCCTGCCTTTCCGCAACACCATCGCGCTCTTCAACTGCACGGGCGTGGAGCTGCTCACCATCCTGCGCACCAACGCCGAGGCCAGCCTGCGTGAGACCCAGGGCATCCTCCAGCTCTCCGGCGTCGCCTGCACCTATCGCGACGGGGCACAGGGCGCCGAGCTGGTGGAGGTGCGGGTGGGCGGACGGGCGGTGGACCCCGCCGCCATCTACCACGTGGCCACGGCGGACTACGTCCTCAGCCTGGCCGACAAGTACCTGGGCTTCACGCCGACGCAGCCCAAGGAGCGGGAGGGCACACTTTTCACCGCCGTCTGCGCCTGGCTAGAGGCGCACCCGGAGGTGATCCCCCCCGTCGGCGGCCGCTTCACGCGCCTGCCCTGATCATCCATCAACCAACAGACGCGAGGAACCATGCCAGTCTGGTTGTCCAACATCCTTCCCATCCTGTTGCTGCTCGCCGCGGTGACGGTGGTGCTCATGCGCCTGCCCAAGATCGAGGTGGGCCACAGCCCGGCCTATCGCCAGCGCCGTGTACTCAACTGGCTGCCCTTGGGCCTCACCTACGCCTTCCTCTACATGGGGCGCTACAACCTGGAGGTGAGCAAGCACGCCTTCTCCGACATCGTGGGCCAGAGCGGCCAGGCGATGATGGGCAATGCCGACTTCGGCGTCATCTTCGGCGTGGGCACCGTCATCTACGGTTTCTCCTTCATCATCAACGGACCGCTCACGGACAAGCTGGGCGGACGCTTCTCCATCCTCATGGGGGCCGCCGGCGCCCTGGTGATGAACACGCTGATGGGGCTGGCCACCATTTCCGTCCTGCACCACGGCCCCGCCTCGGCCTGGATCGCCGAGCACTTCATCACGCTCTTCGCCGTCCTCTACGGCGCCAACATGTACTTCCAGAGCTTCGGCGCCGTCGCCATCGTCAAGGTCAACGCCGCCTGGTTCCATGTGCGGGAGCGCGGCGTCTTCGGCGCCATCTTCGGCATCCTGATCAGCCTCGGCATCTACTTCGCCTTCGATTGGAGCCGCATGATCCTCGTAGGATTGCGCACGGAGGCCGACCCCGTGCGCGGCCTGCCCTGGGTCTTTTTCGTGCCGGCCATCCTGCTGGGCATCTTCTGGCTCATCGACTTCTTCTGGGTGCGGGACACCCCCGGCCAGGCCGGCCAGCGGGACTTCAACACGGGCGACGCCAGCAGCGGCGACACGGGGCCGCAATTGGGCGCCACCACCGTCTTCAAGCTGATGCTGCGCAACCCCATCGTCATGACCATTGCCGGCATCGAATTCTGCAGCGGCTTCCTGCGCCAGGCGATCATGCAGTGGTACCGCACCTTCGCCAAGCAGACGGACGCCATCCTCCACCTCAAGGACAGCTTCGTCTACGAGAACTGGGGCCTGCTCCTTTGCATCGCCGGCATTCTGGGCGGCGTGCTGGCTGGCGTCATCTCCGACCACATCTTCGGCAGCCGCCGCGGTCCGGTGGCCGTCCTCCTCTACGGCGTCATGCTGGTAGGATCGGCGGCGCTCGCCTTCCTCTACGTCTCGCCGGTGGTGGGGCTCATGGTGATCGTGATGTCGATGGCCGTCATCGGCGTCCACGGCATGCTGTCGGGCACGGCGAGCATGGATTTCGGTGGCACACGCAACGTGGGCGTGGCGGTGGGCATCATCGACGGCTTCGTCTACCTGGGCACGGCCGTGATGAGCTTCACCTACGCCGGCATCCTGCCGCAGCAGCAGTTGGACGAGGCGGGACAGCTGATCGGCCCCGCCACCGACCCGGCCAACTGGCGGGCCTGGCCCCTGGCCATGATCCCCGTGGCGGCGCTGGGCCTCTACCTGGCCACCCGCGTCTGGCACGCCTACCCGACGGCCAGGAAGAGCGGCGGGGCCCACTGAACACGACGACAAGCCAATCATCACGAGGAGCAATCATGGCCGCCAACACCTTCGAGAACCTGATCATCATCGGCCGCCCGGCGGCGGGCAAGTCCGAGGTGATCGACTTCCTCAAGAAGTGCTCCGACGAGGAACGCGCCCGGCGCTTCCACATCGGCCCTTTCGAGGAGATCGACGACTTCGTCTTCGTCTGGGAGTGCTTCGAGATCGACGACATCTACTCCAAGCATGGCCGCCCGCGCAAGTTCACCGACACGAAGTACTACTTCAACGAGCACTTCGTCTGGAACATGTTCCTGGAGCGGATCAACCTGGAGTACGCCAAGAAGCTGGCCTACAACCCGGGCTACCATGAGACGCACACGGCGCTCATCGAGTTCGCCCGCGGCGGCGATGACGGCTTCCGCGAGGCCCTGGGCTACCTCTCCGACGAGCTGCTGGGCCGTTCCCGCCTGATGTACATCAAGGTTCCCTACGAGGAGTCGGTGCGCAAGAACCGCAAGCGGGCGCGCAAGGGGCAGGAGGATTCCATCCTCTTCCACAGCCTGCCCGACGACAAGATGGACTTCTACTACAAGGTCAACGACTGGGACGCCATCGAGGCGGCCGACCCCAGGTACATCACGGTGCGCGACCACAAGATCCCCTACACGGTCTTCGACAACATGCCGGAGAAGACGGGCGATCCCGCTCTGCTCGGTCCGGAGCTGGAGCGCGCCCTGCAGCATTTGTGGGGCATTGCCAAGCCCTGAGTGCGCCGGGAGTTGGACATTGGACGGCCGGATCCCTCGCGGGGTCCGGCCGTTGTCATGGCAGGCGGACTGGAGCCTGGCACCGGCCTGGCACCGGCCTGGCACCGGCCTGGCACCGACCTGGCACCAACCTGGCACCGACCTGGCACCAACCTGGCACCGGCCTGGCACCGACCTGGCACCGACCTGGCACCGACCTGGCACCGGCCTGGCACCGGCCTGGCACCGGCCTGGCACCGACCTGGCACCGACCTGGCACCGGCCTGGCACCGACCTGGCACCGGCCTGGCACCGACCCCCGACCCGAAGTCAGCAAGCACGGTCAAGAAGAACGGTCGCCCTTTCGTCACCTTGACGGGCGAAGGAGGCGCCATGCAGACTCCGCCAGGGCGGGCCGATGTGGTCCGCCGCATGCAGGACCACATCGAGGAGAACCTGGGTCGGCCGGTCACGCTGTTGGCCCTGGCCCGCCGGGCGGGCTGCTCACCCTGGCACGCCAGCCGGCTCTTCAAAGAGATGACAGGCCACACGCCCTTCGCCTACCTGCGCCTGCGCCGGCTCAGCGCCGCCGCCCGCAGCCTGGGTGATCCCTCCGTGCGCATCATCGATGTGGCCTTCGACTTCGATTTCGATTCCCATGAAGGCTTCACGCGCGCCTTCACACGGCACTTCGGCCTGTCCCCGCGCAGCTATCAGCGGCAGCGGCCACCCGTGGTGATGTTCATGCCGGAGCGGATGCGCGCCTACTACCAGAATCCAGTGCAAGGAGGCCCCGCCATGACAACATCCCGCCCCGCGTCCGCCATCTTCGTCCAGGTGGTGGAACGCCCCGCCCGCAAGCTGATCCTCAAGCGCGGCGTGCAGGCCAGGCACTATTTCGAGTACTGCGACGAAGTGGGCTGCCAGGTCTGGGAGCAGCTGGGGTCCGTGGCCGAGGCGCTGCATGAGCCGATGGGTCTCTGGCTGCCGGGGAGCCTGCGCCCCATGGGCACTTCGAGCTACGTCCAGGGGGTGGAGGTGGCGCACGACTACCCGGGGCCGGTGCCGGAGGGCTTTGAACTCATCGAGCTGCCGCCCTGCCTGTGGATGGTCTTCCAGGGGCCGCCCTACGACGATGACGCCTTCCAGGAGGCGATCGCCGAGCTGGACGCACAAATCCAATCCTACCAGCCCGAAAGCTGGGGCTATGCCTGGGATGACGAGGCGGCGCCGCGTTTCCAGCTGGAGCCGCTGGGCTACCGCGGCTACATCGTGGGAAGGCCGGTGCGGCGCCTGGGCGAGGCGGCGGCGCGCTGACGGGTGCGGCGCCGCGCTGTCGTCGCCCGGAGACCGCGGCGCTTCCGCCGAGGCCGCTGGCGCGCCATCCGGGCACCCGTGGGGCAGGCACCGCTGGCCAATCCGGGGCGATGGCCGGATGCTCCCGGGTCGTCTTCTCGTGCACGCCATGGGGTCCGGGAGCGGCTTCGAGCGGCAGGAGGAGGAGTCGGCCCGGCGTTTCGCGGCGGCGGCCCGGGGCGCGGGGCTGGAGGGCATCGTCTATCTGGGGGGGCTGGGTGACGAGCGCGAAGACCTCTCGCCCCACCTGCGCAGCCGGCAGCAGGTAGGCCGCATCCTGCGCGGAAGCGGCGTGCCCACCCTTGAACTGCGCGCCTCCATCGTCATCGGATCCGGCAGCCTGTCCTTCGAGATGATCCGTGCGCTGACCGAGAAGCTGCCCCTCCTCATCATGCCGCGCTGGGTGGAAGTCGAGGCGCAGCCCATCGGCATCGAGGACCTGGTGGCGATCCTGCTCGAGGCGGTGGACCTGAAATTGGCGGAGAGCCGCGTCGTGGAGAACGGCGGCGCCGACGTGCTCTCCTACCGCGCCCTCATGGCCGAATACACCCGCCAGCGTGGCCTGAGGCGCTGGATGATCCCCGTGCCCGTCCTCACGCCGGGGCTGTCCAGCCTCTGGCTGGGACTGGTGACACCGCTCTACGCCCGTGTCGGCCGCAAGCTCATCGACAGCATCCGCCATCCCACCGTCGTGCGGGATCCCGCCGCGGCGGCCCTCTTCCACACGCGGCCCCGGGGCGCGGCCGAGGCGATCAGCGACGCCTTGCGCGACGAGGAGCGGGCCTTCGCCCAGACCCGCTGGTCGGACGCGGTCAGTTCGTCGGGATCTGTTCCCTCCTACGGCGGCCTGCGGGTGGGCACGCGCTTGGTCGACCAGCGCTGCCGGCATGTGGACACGCAGCCCGCGGCGGCTTTCGCGCCCATCGCCGGGCTGGGTGGAGCGGCCGGCTGGTACTCGTGGAACCTGCTCTGGCGGTTGCGTGGCTGGCTGGACCTGCTCACCGGAGGTGTCGGCATGCGCCGCGGTCGCCCCATCGGCCGGCCGCTACGGGCCGGCGATCCGTTGGACTTCTGGCGCGTCTAGGTGTGCGAGCCGCCCCATCGTCTGCGGCTGCTCGCCGAGATGAGAGTGCCAGGCCGGGCCTGGCTGGACTTCGAGGTGGAGGCCGACGGCGCCGGCAGCGTCATCCGCCAGAGTGCCGACTTCCATCCCTCCGGACTGGCGGGGCTGGCCTGCTGGCATGCCGTCCGGCCCCTGCACGTCCTTGTCTTCCGCGGCCTTCTGTGTCAGCTGGCGCGCAACGCGGAGAGCGGCCGGGGCGGCTGAGCGGGTCAGAGGCCCGGTTTGCGCAGCAGGCCGAGCAGGGTGTGGCGGAAGATGTCGCTCCATTCCACCGAGCGCAGTTCAGGCAGGGAACAGAAGATCTCCAGCATGCGCCGCTGGACCCGCGCCGAGTAGAAGAGGGGCCGGAAGAGGCGAGAGGCGCGGATCTGGCCGCGGGTGCGGCCCGTGCCCTGCCGGTAGGCCACGCGCAGGGCGTCCGCGGCGTCCGCGCGCGCCACGCCGCGCGCCGCCAGCACC
>JAUXWS010000080.1 GCA_030685015.1 bacterium | reverse complement strand
CCGGCGCGCCCGCAGATCGGCGTCCAGGCCCGCCACGTCCACCTGGTCCGTCATGCTGATCAGCACTGTGATCGACTCCGAGGCGGATCGACCCGCCACCAGCCGTTCCAGCCCGCTCGAAAACGTGCCCGCCATTGCGGAACCAGCCAGGGCCGCAACCACAAGGAAGCCCGTCAAGGCTCGTCTCATTCCAGCGCTCCTTGTTTAAGGCCCGTCACCAAGTGTTCAAGATTGGTCGCGACCAAGCGCTTCAACCACCCGGACACGAGCCTTTTGACACTTCTTGGCGGGCAGGAAGTGAAAAAGTGTTGCTGACTTCGAATTGATGATGGCTTGAATCATTCCGAACGACTGCCTCAGGATCCAACGGCGCAAAGGTCATGCCCAGGGTCCATCAACCCTCATGCATGAATTAAACGATGGTACAGCTTCATCTCCCTGTCGAATGTGTACCCCCGTCCTGGGTCGATCAATTCTTCCACACGACGCGTTCAGCCCACGCCGCTTCTGCCGGAATGCTATGCTGCCCCTGCCATGAAGATCGAGTTCGCACCACCCCGACTTTACCAGCCGGCACGGGAAATCATCCGCACCCTGCGCCAGTCGGGCCACGAAGCCTTCATCGCCGGCGGCGCCGTGCGCGACTACCTGCTGGGCCGGGTGCAGACCGACCTCGACATCGCCACCTCCGCCACTCCGGAGCAGGTGCGCGCCCTCTTTCCCCGCACCTTTGCCGTTGGCGAGAGCTTCGGCGTGGTGATCGTCCGTCACTGTGGCCGCGACTTCGAAGTGGCCACTTTCCGCGAGGAGGACGGCTACATGGACGGCCGCCACCCGGGGCAGGTCCGCTTCTCCACCGCCCTGGTAGACGTGCGCCGGCGCGACTTCACCGTCAATGGCATGCTGTGGGATCCAGAGACCGGCGAGTTGATGGATTGGGTGGGCGGCCAGGCGGATGTGGCCGCCCGGCTCATCCGCACCATCGGCCCGCCGGAGGAACGCTTCGCCGAGGATCGCCTGCGCATGCTGCGGGCCGTCCGTTTCGCCGCCCAGCTGGGCTTCGGCGTGGACAGCGCCACCCTCCAGGCCATCCGCGACCATGCCGGACATCTGGTGGTGGTCAGCCTGGAACGGGTGCGTCAGGAACTGGACAAGCTCCTGGCCGCCCCGGCCGCGGGCGTGGGCTTGGATTTGCTGGAAGACGCGGCCTTGTGGCCCGTGCTGTGCCGATGGCTGCGCGAAGAGGCCGGGAAGTGGGATCAACACCGCGCGCCCTGGCTGGGGAGCGGTGCCAGCGGCCATTGGCGACAGGCATGGAAAACGGCCAGCCGGACGATTGCGGTGCCGGGGCGGTGCGACATGCAACGTGGTGGCTTGGCCTGCCTCTTGCTGGATGTGGCGGGCCATGAGTTTGCGGAGCTGACGCCCGGCCGCATGCGGGAGGCCGCCCACGCCCTTGCCTGCCTGATGCGGTCCTTGCGGGGCTCCCGGCGGGATGTGGCCATGATGGAAGAGCTTGCCCGGGTGCTATGCCAGCTGTCCACCTTTCCCTCCCTGCGGCTGGCCGACCAGTTGCGCATCCTGCGCGGACCTGAGTCGGACTGGCTTCGCGAGGTGGCATGCCACGTGCCACAGGCCGCGCCGGTAGCCTGGTCGCAGATGGCTCAGCTTGTGGCATACCACCAATCAAGGTGGCATCCATCTCCCCTGCTCACAGGTACGGAGTTGATGGAAATGGGTTCGCCGCCCGGTCCCGCCTTGGGAGCCATGGTCAAAGAACTGGAGGCCCTGCAGCTGGAGGATCGCTTGACCGACAAGGAGGCGGCGTGCCGATGGGCGCGGCAGACATTGGCCAGATCCACATGATGTGTATTGGAATCATATCGATGCAGCACTCTTTGAAAGAGTGGCGACCTGGCGGCATCCTGCAGTTGTTTTGCCTGGCCGGTCAGCTCCTGGCGAGTGGCCCAACCTGGGCAGCAGAGTCTCCACAGCCTGCCAGCAGCCTGTCGGGCTTGGTCGCTGTGCGGTCTTCATCGCCCCACCCGATGCTCGCGTCGGGCCAGCCGGTCCCATCCGACGCAGATTTCTTGCGAGTAAATACCATTACGCGGCGCGAAATCCCCGCCGAATGGTCCACGACATGGGCGCGAAACCCATCAAAGGCCCACGTCCGACAGGCTGCTCTGTGGGGGGGCTTCGCCGACTCCTCACGCTTCCTGCACCGCCGGCCGCTGGCACCGGTGGCGCAGGGTGACGAGCGGGTGGACAGCCTTCACGCCTACGACGCCCTGCGCTATGACGCCTCGTTGTGGCTCAGCTTTGGGCCGCCCGCCCACCTGCAGGCCTCGATGACCATCGACCTGGTGGCACGCGAGGCGCTGGACGCTCTTCAACTCCACCTGCGCGGCTACACGGTGGCGGACGTCTGCCTCAACGGCCAGGCGACCCCCTTCACCCGCGAGGCGGACCGGCTCCTCCTCGACCTGGCCGGTCATGCGCTGGCTCCCGGGGACAGTGCCAGGCTTGTGCTGCACTACGCCGGTCCGCCCGTCTGGGAGAATGGGCTGGGGCTTTCCGTCTCCCCGCAGATCGCCTATACCCTGTCCGATCCGTGGGGCACGCGCAACTGGCTGCCCTGCTTTGATGAACCGCATGACAAAGCGCTGTGGAGTGTTTCCGTGCGGGCCGACTCGACCTTTGCCACCCTGGCCAACGGCGAATTGCTTGGGATCACGCACCATGGAGACGGCACCAGCACCTGGGCCTATCGCCACGATGTCCCCATGAGCAGCTACCTGGTCAGCTTTGCATGCGGACGCCTGACCATCCTGGAGGATAATTGGAACGGCCTGCCCATGCGTTGGTTCGTCTACCCCCAGCATGTGGCACCGGCATGGCAGGCGGTGTCCCGGATGGATCAGATGTTGGCCTGTTTCACGTCCTTGTGGGGCGGGTATCCCTTCTCAAGCTACGCCATGGGTGAGGCGCCCATCTATGGTGGCATGGGTGGCATGGAGCATCAGACCTGCACAACCATCGGCAGCGGCATCATTGCCGCCGGCCTGCAGTACGAGTCGATCATCGCCCACGAATTGAGCCACATGTGGTGGGGGGACAGCGTCACGCCCGTCGACTTCCGCCATGTCTGGCTCAACGAGGGATGGGCCACCTATGCCGAAGCGTATTTCTATCAACATCTTGCCGGTGGCAGCGCAGACGCTTTCCTGGAGTACCTGCGCCTGATCCAACAGACCTATCTCAATTGGGACACGCAGTTCCAGCCCATCCATGCTCCCCCGCCCAACAACCTCTTCACCATCAACCAGTATGAGAAGGCGGCCAGCGTCCTCCACATGTTGCGGGATCTGATGGGGGAGGTCGCTTTCCACCAAGCCCAGCGCGACTGGCTGGCGGCACACCGCCACGGCACGGTGGACGCCCGGGAGTATCAAGAGGCGATGGAAGCCGCCTCTGGACTGGATCTGGACTGGTTCTTCCAGCAATGGATCTACCGGGGTGGCTACCCGACCTACCACACCGTGACCGAGCAGCGGGAGGAGGGGGACTTCTGCCGCATCCATTTGACGGTCAACCAAAGCCATCAGGTGCAGGAGTCCTTCCGGGCCCGCCTTCCCATCCGCCTCCTCACCAGCGCGGCGCTGCTGGACACCTTCGTCTGGATCGAAGACCCCTCCACACAGCACAGTTGGCTTCTGCCGGGCGTTTTTGACACCCTGCTTTTCAACCATCGGGAAACTGTCCTTTGTCGTCACGTCACCGTGCCACCGCAGCCGGGTCCTCCGCTGTGGCAGGTGCGGAGTTTCACCATGGACGACAGCGAAGGCGGCAACGGGGACGGCGACCTGGCCCCAGGCGATTGGGCCTGGCTCAGCCTGACCGTGGAGAACGTGGGCGGCTGGGACACGGACATCCAGTTCAGCCTGGGCAGCTCCACCCTGGATGTGGCCGGTGCTTGGGAGCCCGTGCCCGAGGCCGGCGGTGGCACAGTTGTGACCCTGCCGACTGGCCACGTGCAAATCAGCGGCTGGAACCAGTCGGGGATGGCCTATGCCGACCTTGTCCTGCATTCCACCAGCTTCGGCCACACCGCACAGACCAGCTCCTTCCGCCTGCCCATGGGCGACCCCTGGCTCCTGCTGGCCATGCCCGGCTCCCAGATGAATCTGCTTCCCTACTACGAGGATTCGCTTGATTCATTGCGCGTCTTCACCGATCACCTGCGCGTTGATCTCGATCCGCTGCCCCCCCCCGGGCTGCCCGACCACAGCGCCCTGCTCTGGTTCACCGGAGCCGGCGGCCAGGTGCTGGAGGCCGACCAGCAATCCTACTTGCGCGGGATCCACACACTTGCTCAAGGCACGGTGTTCGTCAGCGGTCAGGACGCCTGGGACCAGCCCGCGGCCGAATGCCTCTTCCAACCGCTCAGCACCAATGTGGCCGATGTGGTGGTGGATGGCTTGCCCGGAACCGTGTTTGAAGGTTTAAGCGCCCTGCTCATCGGGGCGGGCGGAGCCGGCAACCAGGTCGGCCGCAGCTCTCTGCAGGCTTGCGAGGGTGTCGAATACTCCGTGCCGCTGGCCGTCTATCGCAACAGCCAGGAAGCGGCCATCCTGGGAGCTGCCCATTGGGACATGGAGATGACCTTGTTCGCTTGCGGCTTCGGTTTGGAAGCCATCTCCGGCATGGCCAACACCAACAGCCGGCAGGAATGGATGGGCGCCGTGGTCGAGTTGCTGCAGCCGGGCACGCCCCTGCCTCCCCGGGCAAGCGGGCAGCGAGCACCCGCTTTCACGCTTGGCATGCCACATCCAAATCCCTTCAACCCTATGGCACGCATTCCCTACACACTGCATCGATCGACCAACCTGCTGATCACCTTGCATGATGTGGCGGGCCGCGAAGTCGCTGTCCTGCACAGGGGCGAAGTGTCCGCTGGATCCCACACGCTGAGGGTGGACGGCCGTGGTCTGGCATCGGGGCTTTACTTCCTTGCACTGGAGGATGGGACCGAAGAGGCGGTGCGGAAGCTCTTGCTGATCAAGTGACACGATGCGGGGAACCGCCAGGCGGAAAGGGAACAACCTGACTGTGCCGATATGACAACGGCCTCCGAGGGAGGCCGCTGTCTGGGAGGTGTGAAACGGGTCGTGCCCATGACGGGAGAAATCCGCCAGGATCCCGTCACGTGCGATGATTAACGTCATGAAATGAAAAGGGAATGTCAACAAGACTCGCGAAACACGTCCAGGGATGGCGTGCGCCTCGGCAATCCGCGCACCGATCATCCGCCACTGAGGGTCTCCGTCAAATCAAGAGAGCTCTATGCAACGTGACACTCGGCAACGACGCGCCATCCGCGAGGTGATCCTGAAGGAGGCTCGACCGCTGACGCCCCTTGAGATCCTCTCCTTGGCCCAGGCGATCGTACCCCGCATGGGCCTCGCCACGATCTACCGAAATCTGCGGTTGCTTTCCCAGGAAGGATTCCTGCGCGAGGTGCACATTGCCGGTGAAGCCCCACGATTCGAGCGCTCGGACACGGGACATCACCACCATTTCTATTGCTTTCGTTGCGGGATTGTCACTGAGATCAGCGGGTGCCGGCCTGAGGTGAACAGCCTCGTGCCACCGGGATTCGTCCAGGATTTCCACGAACTGACCTTCTACGGTGTTTGCGCAACCTGCCAAGCCGTTGAGGACGGCAGGGGAAGCGAGTAGCCGAGCACCAAGGCCACCGTCCTCGACGGGTACACGCCTGATGTAAGTTTTGATTGCCCAACTTAACTTGCGCGGACAACGGGGAGTGGTTATGTACATGACCATTAAGTCCTTGTCGCGACAGGTCTTCTCGCTTGTCCTGCTCGCCTGTTCGGCTTGTGGATTGAACGGGCGCAGCTCCGCCGATCAATTGCAGAGAGCAGGAGGACACGTGGCGCTCGACCAGACCATCACCCGCATCGACGGCCGCGAGGAGAAGGTGGATGATTATCGCGGCAAAGCCCTGCTGATCGTCAACACGGCCTCAAAATGTGGCTTCACCAAGCAGTACGCCGGCCTGGAAGAGCTGCACCGCCGTTATGGTTCCCGCGGCCTGGTGGTGATGGGATTCCCTTGCAATGACTTCATGGGACAGGAGCCGGGCAGCAACGAGGAGATCCTCGCCTTCTGCGAGAACACCTTTGCGGTGGATTTCCCCATGTTTGCCAAGCTGAAGGTACAAGGGACGGAGGCGCACCCCCTGTATCGCGCGTTGACCGAGCAAAGTCCTGAGCCGCTGCGCGGGCCCATCAAGTGGAACTTCACCAAATTCCTGGTGGACCCGCAGGGGCAGGTGGTGGCCCGCTTCGAGCCGAAGGTGGATCCCCTGGACGCCGATCTGCTGGCAGCGGTGGAGCGGGTTCTGCCCATGGGGCTCTGAGCGCCCGCTTCTTCCATCTGACTTGGCCTGTCCTTTGCGAAAGAACCGTGGATTGGGCAGATGGCGCTGTTTGTGTTTGATTTCCGTCGAGAAATCGAGCTGGCCATGTCAAATGCCGACATAATGTCCAGGACCGCAACTCACTTTGCTTGGAGGCGACCCATGCGGCGCTGCCTGATCGTGACCCTGCTGGCCGCCAGTGCGGCCCTCGCCGCCCCTGTATCGCAGGATCTGGCCACGTCGGTGGCGGAGGCCTGGCTGGCTGTCCGGACCTACGCGGGACAGCCGCGATCGGCCGTGTCCGCCGTCGCGTGGCCCAACGCGGATGATGCGGCCGCCTGGCTGGTGCCGCTGCAACCCGAGGGCTTCGTGCTGGTGTCCGCCGACGACGCCCTCCAGCCTGTGCTGGGATGGTCGGAGCAGGGCGAGGCCACGGCCTGGGAGCTGCCGCCCGCCCTGGAGGAGTTTCTGGTCATCGTCGGGCGGGAAGTCCGGCAGGCGCGTTTGAACGGATGGGCTGCGCATGTGGGGTGGCACACGGTGCTGCGGGGGGATGCCCCCGCCAGCCGCGAGCTGGGCGTATTGCCTCTGTTGACCTGCACGTGGGACCAGGGCGCCGGATGGAATGCCTTCTGTCCCGCGGACGGCGGCGGTCCCGGCGGCCGGGTGTGGGCCGGCTGCGTGGCCACTTCCATGGGCCAGATCATGCATTACTGGCAGCAACCCTGGCAAGGCTTCGGCAGCCATGGCTACATGTCCGATTATGGCTGGCTCTACGCGGATTTCTCCGCCGCCACCTACGACTGGAGCCAGATCCAGGCCAACTCCCCCACGGTCGAGGCCGCCGAGCTCTTGTATCACTGCGGCATCGCCGTGGACATGATGTACGGGCCGGACGGCAGCGGCGCCTATGTGGGCTGGGGGAACCCCACCGCCCTGACGGCCATGCGTGACAACTTCGGTTACCCCAACGCCCAATTCATCGCCAAGAGCAACTTCACCTGGACGGGTTGGCGCAATCGCCTGCGCCAGGAGCTCGACGCCGGCCGTCCCATCCTGCACAGCGGCTATGGGAGCGGCGGCCACGCCTTCAACCTGGACGGCTGGCGCGAGGACGGATACTTCCACCTCAACTGGGGCTGGAGCGGAGCCTACAACGGCTGGTTCCTGATCGACGCCCTGACTCCCGGCGGCAACAACTTCAGCGAGGGCCAGGGCGCGGTCGTCAACCTGCTGCCGATGCAGTATCAGGCGGCGCCTGTCATGGCGCATCCGGTGAACAACAGCGAGGACGTGGCCTGCACCCCCACGCTGTTCCAGTGGGCCGCCGCCGAAGGCGCGCTCAGCTATGAGCTGGTGATCGACGACGATGCCGGATTCCAGCAGCCCGTGCTCACCTTGAGCGGCCTGACCGGCACCCAGGTGGCCGTGGAGGATCTGCTGCACTACAGCCAATACTACTGGCGCATCCGCAGTCACGGCGTGCAGGGCACGGGTCCCTGGTCACCCACGGCGGGATTCTTCACCGCCTACTGGGACCAGACGCCGCCCCCGGCGCCGGCCACGCCGCTCAACGGGGCCGTCAATGTCAACCTGGATCCCACGGTGCTGGTGTGGAACTTCGTCACCGGCGCCCAGAGCTACCGCGTGCAGGTGTCGGCCGATCCGGGATTCGCCGACACCGTGGTGGACACCACCGGCGTGTTGGCCCACTACGTCCTGCTGCGCAATGTGCTGCAGCCGGCCACCACCTACTGGTGGCGCGTCATGTGCGACGGATTGGCCGGTTGGAGCGAATGGTCGGTGATCCGCAACCTGACCACGATGCAGACCACCCACGTGCCAGCAGGCCAGGTGCCCGCTGACTGGGGTCTGGAGGCCGCCTGGCCCAACCCCTTCAATCCCGCCACCCAGCTTTCCTTCCAGCTGGGCGCTGCCGCCACGGTCAACCTCCGGGTCTTCAACCTGCTTGGCGTGGAACTGGCCCATCTGATCCAGGACCAGCCCCTGGCCGCCGGCCGGCACCACCGGACTTGGCGGGCGGAGGGCTTGCCCAGCGGCACCTATCTGGTGGTCCTGGAGGCATCCGGACGCCGCTTCGTGCAGAAGGTCACCTTGCTGCGGTAGCCCTTCCCTTGCATGATCATGATCAGGACGACACGAGCCCCCGCCCGGGGGCTCGTCCTCATTGCATCCCGAAGGAGTCGAAGCAGCGGTCTGCCATCGACCAGTGGCCTGGCACTGTGCTTGACCATTGACGTCGCAATGCCTGGAGTATCCCACAGGCGGATTGCTGATGCCACCAGACGTGAACGAGGCCCCGTCTGCCGCTAAGCTGGGGCCTCGTTCCACTTCCACCGCATCTCTGGCACAAGGATCGCATTCAATGGTACCGCAGGGGATGACGAGGTCGCACCCGGGAGGGTGAGATGGGTCACATGGGGGCGTCGGAACAACAGGGGATGGGGGACTGTCTGGGGACAGTCCGGGGACAGTCTGGGGACAGACGACTTCCTCGAAACGCTTGCCCAACAGCAGACATACATGATTATCCCGCACCCTGGGATGCTTGAGGGTCAGACTGCTCACATGGGGGCGTCGAACAGGGGCTGGTGACAGGGGAACTGTCTGCAGACAGACCGGGGACAGTCTGGGGACAGACGACTTCTTCGAAACCCTTGCCCATCAGCGGCTATACAAAGTTATTTCGCCTGCTGAGATGCTGGAAGGGTGGGATCGGTCACATGGGGCCTCGGACAGGGGCGGGACGACTGGCTGTGGACAGTCCGGGGACAGTCTGTGGACAGTCTGTGGACAGACGACTTCTTCGAAACCCTTGCCCATCAACGGCTATACAAAGTTATTTCGCCTGCTGAGATGTTGGAAGGGTGGGTCAATCACATGGGGGCCTCGGACAAGGGCGGGGGGACTGGCAGTGGACAGTCTGGGGACAGACGACTTCTTCGAAACCCTTGCCCCCCAACAGTCATACAGAGCGCTCCGGGTCCTGGGATCCGGGGCGCCTGCGCTTGTTGTCTGTCGCCCTGTCATGTGGACAGGGCAGGCCACCAAAGGACTTCTAGACCTTATGGAACGGCCGGGTCCCTACGTTGGCCGTGGGTTGATCCACGAGGGACCAGAGCCACACTGGGCAGTGCCCAGAAACGTAAGGAGCCCGGCCATGCATGAGAGTAACACGTCCACCACGTGGGTGGGACT
>JAUXWS010000079.1:2500-30188 GCA_030685015.1 bacterium | reverse complement strand
CGCCGCGCGCCGCCAGCACCGCCTGGGCGGCCCGCTGGCCGCTGCGCAGGGCGAAGAAGATCCCCTCGCCGGAGATAGGCTCGCAGAAGCCCGCCGCGTCGCCCGCCAGCACCACGCGGCCCTGGGTCGGCCGACGCGCCGGCCGGTCCGGGATGGGCCATCCGGCCACCGGCCCGCCCGGGAGGCCCAGCCGCTCCAGGTAGGCGGCCAGCAGGGCGCGCTGGCCGCCTGTGTGCGCGCCCCAGCCGCCCACTCCCGCGGTGAGGCAGCCCCGCTTGGGAAAGCGCCAGCCGTAGCCCCAGGGGAAGAGACCGAAATCCAGGCGGGGCACCGGATCGCCCTCCCCCGCCACCTGCAGTTCTAGCGCCGCCCCGCCCGGCGTGAAGTTCGGCTCCAGTTGGCGCCGGATGCGGGAGAGGGCGCCGTCGGCGGCCACCAGCCAGCGGCCCTGCACCTGGCGCCCGTCCTTCAGACGCAGGTCGACCTTCTCCCCGCCCCCGAGCCCCGTCTCGACGCGGACTGCCTCCGCCTCCTCCACGAGGCGGACTCCCGCCGCCTCCGCCCGGCGGACGAGAAACTCGTCCAGCTCCAGGCGCTGGACAAAGGCCATGCGATCGCCCAGGCGGCGGTCGGCCACCAGGCTGCCTGCGTGCCAGACCTGGAAGCGATCGTCCGTGACGTGATACAACGGTTCGACGGCGGCGCCATGCAGCTCCTCGAGGAGGCCCAGCGAGCGGGCCGCCAGGAAGCCGCCGCACAGCTTGTCCCGCGGGAAGCGCCGCTTCTCCAGCAGGAGCACGTCCACACCGGCCCGCGCCAGCACCAGGGCCGCCGTCGCGCCCGCCGGACCGGCCCCCGCCACCAGGACTTCCGCCTCAGCCATGGACGGCCTCCCCCTTGACAAACTCCGACCAGCCCGCCGGCCGCCCGCGGCCGTCCAGGCGCCAGGCGACGCAGCACAGCTCCCGCCGCGCCCGGGTGATTCCCACGTAGCAGACGCGCCGCTCCTCGGCCAGACCCTCCCCCTGCTGGTTGCGGAAGTCGGGCAGGATGCCCTGGCAGAGCCCGGCCAGCCAGACCTTGTCGAACTCCATGCCCTTGGCGGCGTGGATGGTGAGGACGGGCACCGCCCCCTCCTCGAGCAGGTCGACCGGGCGGGCCAGGGCGGCCTGCTCCAGCACGGCGCGCAGGGCCTCCCGCGGGGATCGCCGGGCCAGCTCCCCCTCGTCCAGCCGGCGCACCCAGCGGACCAGGCGGACCAGGGCGCGGCTGGCCTCGCCCCCCGGCAGCCCGCGTCGGAACCAGTCCTGGCCCAGCACGAAGTCGAGCAGCTCGTCGGGACGCAGGGTGTCGGCCAGGATGCGCAGCTTGTCCATGCGGGCGGCCCAGGACCCGAAGGTGGGCGTCGCTGCCGCCACCAGGTCACGGCGGTCCTCGCGGTTCTCGAGCAGGGCGGGCACCAGGCGGGCCAGGAGCAGGGCGGTGGCGCCCACGTCGTCCATGGCGCGGTGGGTGGGGCGCCGGGGCAGCTCCAGGCGCGTCGCCAGGTCGCCCAGGCGCATGGAGCCGCTGCGCAGGACGCGGCGGGCCAGGAGCAGCGTGTCGGCGGCGGGCCAGGCGGGCGGCCGCAGACCCAGGCGGCGGGCCTGGCCGGCCAGCATGGCCAGGTCGAAGGCGATGTTGTGGCCCACCACCAGGGAGTCGCCCACGAAATCGGCCAGCTCGGCGAAGGCGGTGGCCGGATCCCGCCCCTCCCGCCGCAAGGTCTCGCCGTCCAGGCCGTGGACGGAGGCCGAGGCCCCCAGCGGTCGCGTCGGACGCAGCAGCAGATGCAGGCGGTCCAGTTCAAGGTCCCGCGACCAGCGCTGGCAGGCGATCTCGACCACCTCGTCCTGCTCCGGATCGAGACCCGTCGTTTCCACGTCCAGCACCACGTGATGGCTGCCCTCCCAGGCCTCCAGCAGCGGGGCGAAGGGATCCCCGCGGCGCAGGGTCTCGCCCGCGACCAGATCGGTCAGCGCCAGGTGGCAGTCGGCCAGGTGGGGCTGGATCCGCTCAAGCAGGCCGCGCAAACCGGGCTCGGGACCGCCCCAGGCCAGCCAGTGACGCAGGGCGGCGGCGTCCTCGCCGTTGACCGCCAGGCGCAGGGGGGCCAGCAATGCGCGCACCTCGGAGCGCCGCGAGAGGCGCAGATCCTCCTCGAGCAGGGGCGTCAGGCCGGCTTTCTCAAGTTCGGCCGCCACCTGGCGGCAGACGCCATTGGCGCGGGCCAGCACGGCGCAGGCGGAACCATCCGCGGCGCGGGCCTTGAGGTCCTGGGCGATGCGGCGCGCCGCCTCGGCCGGGTCGTCGGCCAGCAGCCAGCGCACCGCCTGGCCCTCGGGCAGGCCGGGGGCGGGCCGCAGGATCGTGTGGCGCTCGGGCAGCCCGGCGGCCACCCGTCCGGCCAGCTCCAGGATGCGGTGCGTGCCGCGATGGTTGGTGCTCAGCTGGAGGACTTGAGGATCGCCGCAGACGCGCCGGAACTCCTCAAGCAAGCGCTGGGGGCGGGAGCCGCGCCAGCCGTAGATGGTCTGGTCCAGATCGCCGAAGAAGGCCAGGTTGCCATGTTCCGCCGCCAGGATCTCGAGCAGGCTCCACTCGGACAGGTGCGTGTCCTGCACTTCGTCCACCTGGATCCATTGGAAACGCTCCTGCCAGCGCCGGCGGGTCTCGCCCTCCTCGGCCAGCAGGGCGCGGGCCTGGTGTACGAGCAGCGGATAGTCCAGGCTGGCCGTGGCCTTGAGACGGCTCAGGTAGGCGCCCAGCCAGGCGCGCCGCTCGCCGTCCAGGCCCTGCAGGGCTTCTGCGGCGATGGCGCCCAGGGTGCAGGCGGCCAGGGGCAGGGCGGAGAGCCGGCGGCCCCAGTCGTGGTAGAGGGCGCGCGCCTCCACCGCGGTATCCGCCCCCAGCTCCAGGCGACGCGGATGGCAGCGCTCGAGCAGGTCCAGGCTGTCCAGCTCGTCCTGGATGCTGAAGACGGCGGGCAGGCCGGCGGCGCCGCTCTCCTGCCTCAGCAGGTGGGCGCAAAAGCCGTGGAAGGTGAAAACGGCCACCTCGCGGGCCGCCTCGCCCAGGGCGGCCACACGGCTCCTCAATTCCCGCGCCGCGCGGTTGGTGAAGGTCAGGCACAGGCAGCCGGCGGCGGGCATGCCGCCGTGGATGGCCGCCGCCAGGCGGCGAGCCATGACCAGGGTCTTGCCGCTGCCCACGGGCGCCAGGACCAGCAAGGGGCCGCGCTCCGTCCGCACCACAGCTTCCTGTTCTGGGGTCAGCCTGATTTCATCGCCGCGCTCGGTCATGGGTCGGTCACCGGCCTTTCTTCTCTGCCCGCCCGCCAAGGTGGGAATCGGCCGGGGAAGAGGCGTCCCCGCGCCCGGTCGGCGCCGCCGGCGCGGCCGGTCCTGTCCATGAAAAGGGGCACCACCGACCAGCGTGATGCCCCCAGGCTTTCCTTGTGCGAAGGGCTGGACGAGGATCAGGCCTCGCCCGCGGGAGCCGCCGGTGCCGAGGCTGAAGACGACTCGGCCTCACCGCTTCGCCCGCGGCCGCGCCGGCGCCGGGGTCGCCGGGGGCGCTCGCTCCCGTTCCCCGCAGGCGGTGCGCCCTCTCCGTCGGCTGTCACCTGCTCTGGAGCAGGTTGATCGCTGGAAGCATTTACGGCGCGCGATTCAGTTGCAGGCGAACGACGTGGACGGTCGGGCCGTCCCCGCGGCTCGTCCCGCTCGCGGTGCCGCGGCCGGCCGGGAGCGTCCGGGATGTCCTCGAAGCGCAGTTTCTCCTCAGGCAACTTGGGGGGAAGATGAAGGGTGTGGTGGTAGAAGTCGTCGAGGAGAAGGGCCAGCAGTCGGCGCCCCTCATCGCTCTGGGCCAGCTCCTCGGCCAGGGGCGTGAAGCGGTCGATGCGCTCGTTCATCACGCTGCCGGCGTCGCGCAGCTGCTCCTCGAGCAGGACGGTGGTGCGCTCGCAGACGCGCTGGCTGACCTGCTCCAGATTGGGCAGTTCCTTTTTCTGCAGCGGGATGTGGAACTTGCCCTGGATCTCGCGCAGGGGCAGCTCGTCGCGGTAGGTGACCAGCGTGATGCAGCGGCCGCTCTTGCCGGCGCGCGCCGTGCGGCCCGCCCGGTGCACGTAGATCTCCAGATCCTGCGGCACGTCATACTGGAAGACGATGTCCAGGTCCTGGATGTCGATCCCGCGGGCGGCCACGTCGGTGGCGATGAGGAAGCGCACCTTGTGCTGGCGGATGAGCCCCATCACCTTCTCCCGCGCCGTCTGGGTCAGGTCGCCGCTGATGCGGTCCACATCGTAGCCGGCGTTCTGGAGGAACTGGAAGAGGTACTCCACCTCCGATTTGCGATTGCAGAAGATGAGGGCGTTGGCCGGGTTCTCCATCTCAAGGATGCGCACCAGGGCGCGGTCCTTGTCCATGGGATCCACCGTGTAGTACTCGTGGGTGAGGGTCTCCACGCCCACATTGTCGCCGCTCAGGGAGAGGAACTCGGGGTGGTGGAGGAACTCCTTGGAGAGGTTGAGCACGGCGCGGGGCATGGTGGCGCTGAACATGAGGCTGCGGCGCTTCTGGGGAAGCCAGCGGCGCACCTTGCGCATGGCCGGGTAGAAGCCCATGGAGAGCATCTCGTCGGCCTCGTCCAGCACCAGGTAGCGCACGTGGCCGGCAGTGAAGGTGCCGCGGTCCAGGTGGTCCAGCACGCGGCCCGGCGTGCCAATGACGATCTGCGCCTTGTTCTCCAGATCCTTGAGCTGCTTGCCGTAGGCCACGCCGCCGTAGAGCAGGGCATGGCGCACCGGGGTGCCCTCGGTCAGGCGCAGCAGCTCGGCGTGGACCTGGATGGCCAGCTCGCGGGTGGGGACCAGGATAAGGGCCTGGCATTCGGCCAGGGACTCGTCCAGCTCCAGCAGCAGGGGCAGCAGGAAAGCGCCTGTCTTGCCGCTGCCGGTGTGGCTCTGGGTGATGAGATCCTGGCCGGCGCGGATGAGGGGAATGGCCCGGGCCTGCACCTCCATGGGTTCCGCCCAGCCCAGGGCGGTCACCCTTTCCCGGTAGCGGGGGGGCAGCTCCTCGAAGGTGAATAGTGGATGTGGGGCGCTCGCGGGCTGGGATTCGACTTCCGGCGTGGCCGGGACGTGTTGGTCGGACATGGACTCTCTCGTTGAAGGCCGCCGCCATCGTCCGCCGACGAGCCGGATGGCCGAATGATGCCGGGGAAACGGCGGCGGGTGAAGCGGCAGCACGGTTGTAACCGCATGGTGGCGCACCGCGACGCGGCTGGACCCCAGGCTGGCGGATCCAACTTAGCAAAGCAGGGCGGCCGGAGCAGAAGTGTCGGGAGGCTATTGTGAATTTTTCAACATCTGCTATCTTGGCGCGTCAATTCGCCCGGTCCAGGGCGCCGATGTGCGGCGACCACCCGGCGGCAACAGGAGACGGATAGATGGCACGCATCCTGATCGTGGACGACGATGTCGATATCATCGAGGCCAGTCGCGTCATGCTGGAGATGGCCGGACACCAGGTGGAGGCAGCCTACAGCTACAAGGAGGGCCTCGACGCCGCCCTCAAGCTCAAGCCCGATCTCATGATCCTGGACGTGATGATGGACGAGCCGGACGACGGTTTCGCGCTGGCCCAGGCCCTGCGCGGTCGGGGCATCACCACGCCGATCATCATGCTGACCAGCGTCAGCCGCGTCACGGGCATGCACTTCGGCGTGGACGACGACCTGCTTCCCGTCAACGATTTCGTGCAGAAGCCGGTGGATCCGGCCGTGCTGCAGGAGAAAGTGCGCGCCCTCCTGGCTTGACCCTTCCCATCCCTTGCGCCGCCTGGCGCAAGTGGACCCTTTCTGTCGATCGCCGGACCCGGTCCCAAGCCGGGTCCGGTCTTGTAATGCGCCCTTCGCCGGGGGCGGCGGCAGTGACGAACCGACACTCCCTACCTTTCACCATGACGCATCCCGACGAGATGACGGCCCCGCCCGCGCCACAAGCCGCCCGGACTGACCGCCGGCCAGCGGAGGACAGGCTGCCTGGCCTGGCTGCCACCCTGCTGCAAGCCTCCCTGGAACAGGAGCGGGGTGGGCCGCTGCCGGCCGGCCGCCGCCGGGCGCTGGCCGCCCTCCTGGCGGGACGTCTGGGTGCGGGCGGCCCCCCCGCGTCGGGCAAACCGCTTCCGCTCCCACCGCCAGCAAAAGGTCCGGGCCAGTCGGGCGAGCTCTTCCAGGACATCCTGACCCGCCTGGATCCCCGGGCCGCCCGGCGGGGCCTGGTCTACACCCCCTGGTCCCTGGCCCGCCATCTGGCCACCCTTCTCGAGCCGGACGCGGCCCAGCGCTGGCTGGACCCGGCCGCCGGGGCCGGCATCTTCCTGCAGGCCGCCGTGGCGCTGGGCGCGACGCCCGCCCGCTGCCACGCCCTGGAATGGGATCCCGTCGCGGCGGAACTGGGCCGCAACCTCCTGCCCGCCGTCCGCTGGCGTGTCCAAGACACCCTGGCTCCGCTGGACGAGCTGCCCCGCCGCTGGCGAGGCTCCTTCGACCGCGTCATCCTCAACCCGCCCTTCCGCAATGGAGTGGAGGGGCGTGAAGCGGCCTGGGTGGCCCGGCGCGACGAACTACGCACCCGCTTCGCCACCGCCCACGGCCCCTTCGACCTCTACGTGCCCTTCGTCGAGCGGGCCCTCGACTTCCTGGCCCCCGGGGGTAAGCTGGGCCTGCTCTTGCCCACCGCCTGGCTGGCAAGCGCCTTTGGCGGCCCCCTGCGCCGCATGCTGGCCGCGCGCACGATCCTGCTGCGCCTGCAGCATGCGCCCGGTTGCCGGTTCTTCCCCCGCGCCGACTTTGAGATCCTCCTACTTGTCGTCCAGGCCAAGCCGCGCCAGGCCGCACCCGGCTCGCCCCCGCCCGACCTGCTGGTGGAACAGCTGGACCGCCAGGTGCTGCCACGCGCCGCGCACATCATGCCCCAGGCGCAGGTGGAGGCCCTCGCCCGGCCGGGATGGGGGCCCCTCCTCTGCCCGCCTTCCCGTCGCCGGGGCTCCCTCACCGGCGCTCTGGGCCAGGACCACGCCGTGCTCGCCTCGCTCAGCGCCGCCGAATTCTACACACTGGAAGTGCGGGAGTCGCCCCGGCCCGCGACCAGTGAGCTGATGCTGCTCAGCTCGGGGGCAATCGAGCCCTTCCACCACACCTGGGGCCGTCTCTCCGTGCGCTTCCGCGGATCCCGCCGCCGGCATCCGGTCGTGCCGGCCGCCTCCCTCTCCTCCGCCCGCCGGGAGCAGAGCGCCGCGCCGCGCGTGCTCATTGCCAACCTCAGCCGGCGGCTGGAGGCCGTGGCAGTGGAGGCGGACACGGCCTTGGGCGTGGTCAACGTCATCCAGGTTCTCTGCCCGGACATGGAGGCGGCCCATGGACTGGCGGCTTGGCTCAACTCGGCGCCGCTGCAGGAATGGGTGCGCACCTGGCACGACCCCCTGCGCCTGAACGGGCAGCTCAGCCTGAACCGGTCCCTGGTGCGCGGACTGCCGGCGCCGCCCGCCCGCGGCCGGCCGGGCCAGGAGGAGGACGCCCGCCGCCTGGCCACGTTGGGGCGAGGGTTGGCGGCGCTGGCCGAGCGCGGGGATCTGGACTCGCCCGGAGCGGAGGCGGCCCGCCAGGAAGTGGATGGATTGGCCGCCCGCTGGCTGCCGTTGGAGTCCTCTTCCGCCGAGGCAGGAAAACTTTCCGTGTGACCAGCATCTGATCCGCCTCGTCCGGCAGACTCCTACCTTGGCCATGCGTCGCCTCCACAGCCAGGGATCCAACCATGCGCAATCGACACCTGATCCATCTGTGCTCCGTGCTGGTCGCGGCCCTTGCCATGGCCGCATCCACCGGTGAGCGGACCGTGGGCTCCGTCAGCTTCTACATTGGGGATGTCCGCTGGCGGACGGGGGAGGGTCCCTGGCAACAGGCCCGCCTGGAACTACCCCTCACGGCCGCCCACGAATTGCGCACTGGCCCGGAAAGCCGGGCCGAGCTGAAGCTGGGCTCCAGCGTGGTGCGGCTGGGCGAGCAGAGCCTGGTCCGCCTGGCCGATCTCGCCGTGCACGAGGGCGCGGCCGAAGGCGGGTTGCAGCTGGTCATCGGGCGCATCTGGAGCCGTCTGCGCGGCCTGGGCGAGGGCGGTCTTGAAGTGCGCAGCCCCACCGCGGTGATGGCCGTGCGCGGCACGACTTTCCGCGCCGAGGCGGAGGCGGACTCCAGCCTGGCCCTCTGGGTCTACGAGGGTCGGGTGGACACCGGCCCCCCGCGCGGCGGACAGGTCGGCAGCACGCCCGCCGCCGGATCCAGCGGCGGCGCGCCGGTGCCCGTCCAGGGGGCGCCCCGGCCGGTGCCAGGCCCCTACGAGATCACCCTGGCGGAATGGGTGCAGGTCGTCCAGGGCCAGCTCCTCCGCCTGCGGGCGGACGGTCGCTATGCGGTGGAGCCCTTCGACCCGGAAGGGGACCGGCAGGAGGACTGGGTGCGCTGGAACCTGGAGCGGGACGCCCATTTCGATGACTGAGCGGCGCGGGAAGCTGCTGCGGGCCCTTGCCACCGGACTGGGGGCGACCGGACTGGGCCTCCTGCTGGCTGCCTGGTCGCCGGCCGGTCGCCTCTTCGAAAACGTGGAGGCCCGGCTGGGGGATCTCCGGGCGCGCGCCCTGCCCCCGCGACCGGCCGCCGCGGACACGCTCCTGCTCATCGTCGACATCGACCGCCGCAGCGTGGACAAACTGGGTCGCTTCCATTCCTGGCCCCGCACCCTGCTGGCCGACCTCGTGCTGCGGCTCCAGGCCGAGGGCGCCCGGGCCGTGGTCCTGGACCTGCTGCTGGACGAAGGGCCCGATCCTGCCGCCGACAGCCTCTTGTTGGTGGCCATGCGAAGCAGCGGTCGGGTGGTGGCGGGTGCCGCCTTCAGCGCGGCCGACAGCTCCACCTTCCTTTACGCCATGCCCCAGGCCGCCCCGGAGCTGCCCTCCCCCGCCCTGACCCTGCAGGGGGATCCCGCCACTTGGTGGCCACAGGAACGCCTCGAGCCACTGCTGCCCGGCCTGGCCGGCGCGGCGCGTTGGGGCTTCGTCAACGCCCGCCCGGACGAGGACGGGGTGGTGCGCCGGGCACCCCTGCTTGCCTCCTTCGCTGGACAGGTCTGGCCCTCCCTCGCCCTGGCCGCCCTGCCGCTGGCCCTGGACTGGCGCGGTCTTGCCGTCGAGGGCGATCCGGCCCGACTGATCCTGCGCGACACGGGCGGCCCGGGACGCCGCACCCTCAGGCTGGATGGCCGGGGCAATCTCCTGCTCAATTATCGCGGGCCCTGGCAGAGCTTTCGCACCGTCCCCTTCTACGATGTCCTGGCGGGTCGGCTGCCCGACGGCTTCCTGCGCGGCCGGGTGGTTCTGGTGGGATCCTCCCTCGCCGGGCTGGCCGACCTCAAGCCCGTTCCCCTCCAGGCCGCCTTCCCGGGCGTGGAGATCCAGGCCACCGAGCTGTCCAACCTGATGGCGGGCGACCCGCTGCGCGCCGCGGGCCGGGTCGGCTTGTTGGCCATGCTGCTGGTGGCCGCCCTGCCCGCCGCCCTCGCCTTCACCTGGCGGCGCAGTTGGCAAGGCCTGCTCCTGCTGGCCGCCATCGCTCTGCTGCTCTGGCTGGTCAGCTTGGCGGCCCTCCAGCGCGGACTGATCCTCCCAGTGGCCCTGCCCGCCGTGATGGGCACCCTGGCCGGAGGCGTCGCCCTGGCCCAGCGGCTTCTGGGCGAAGAGCAGCAGCGCCGCTGGCTGGCCTCCGCCTTCTCCCGCTATGTCTCACAGGAGCTGCTGGCCGAGCTGATGCGCCATCCGGAGCGGCTGCGGCTGGGCGGCGAGCGGCGCGAGCTGAGCCTGCTCTTCTGCGACATCCGCTCCTTCACCCGCATCAGCGAGGAAGTGGCGCCGGGAGAGCTGGGCGGCCTGCTCAACCGCTACCTGACGGCCATGAGCCGCGTCGTGCTGGAGCAGGGCGGCACCCTGGACAAATACATCGGGGACGCCATCGTCGCCTTTTTCGGGGCGCCCGTGGCCCAGACGGACCACGCCCGCCGCGCCCTCCGGGCGGCACGGGAGATGCAACGGCGCCTGGAGGACCTGCGCCGGGAATTCGCCGGCACGCCTTTCGCGGATCTGCAGGCGGGCATCGGCGTCCATTGCGGGCCGGTCCTGGTGGGCAACTTCGGCTCCGACCTGCGCTTCGACTACACGGCGATCGGGGACGCCATGAACCTGGCCAGCCGCCTGGAGGGGCTGACCAAGACCTACGCCAGCCCCGTCCTCGTGACGCGCGACGTGCTGGACGCCGCCGGGGTCGGGTTCGCGGCGCGCCTGGTGGACGTCGTGCGCGTGCTGGGCAAGAGGACGCCGGTGGCCGTGCACGAGCTGCTGGTGGCGGACGGCGAGCCGGATCCAGCCTGGCTGGCCGGCTACGAGGAGGCCCGGGCCTGCTACGCCGTCGGCCACTTCAGCACGGCGGCCCGCCTCTTCCACGAACATCTGGCCGGCTTTCCGGGCGATGGCGCCGCCCGTGAATTGCTGGGCCGCTGCGAGTTCCTCGTCCTGCACCACCGGGAAAACTGGGACGGCGTCTGGCGGCTCGACCGCAAATAAGGCCGGCAAGCACCCCCGCTCGATTCATTTGGACCTTCTTGTCCGATTTTCACACATTTGCCGCAACAACGAATCGCAATGAAGGAGCGGACGTGAGCGCCACCCTGGGTCCCATTCATCATGTGATGTACGAGCGCATCGGCCTGGCCGCGGTCCGCCAAAAGGATCTGCATGAGTTCGCCACGGCGCGCATGAGTCCGGGCCAGCGCGAGCAGCTGGCCGCCGCCTGGACCCTGCACCATCAGCCCCCCGCCGGCGACCTGGCGGAGCTGATCGCCGCGGCGCCCATCCATGCCTGGCTGCTGGAACAGATGGAATCCCTGCTCCTCTCCGAGTCCCAGCTGTGGGCCCTGCTGGCCGACCGTCCGGAGCGGGCGGCCCAGGTGCGGGCCCGGCTCCACGAACACGGGGTCCGGCTGGGCGAGGCCCTGCTCACGGAGGATCCTCTCCTCGCCACCGACGCCCGCCGACTGCTGGCGGCGGTGGAGCGCGTCCTGCTGCAGAGCATGCCCTGCGACCCGGTCTCCCAGGTGCTGGCGTCCTCCGAGCGCGCCTTCATCCTGCGGCGCGACCTGCTCTTCCATCAGTCCCTCTGGCGGCACGCCGGCCTGGCCGGGGACCTCGCCCTGGAGCTGCACGGCGCCTGGATGGCCGGCTTGATGGACGCCCTGCCCGGCGTCCGCTTCACCCGGACGGAGGTGACGGCGGGCGGCCGACGCCTCTTCGACGACCGTCTGACCATGGCCGCCGCGGCGGTGGAGGCCTGATGGACCGCACGACCCGATCCTTCATCTTCGCCAGCCTGGCCTGGCTTTGCCTGGGGACCGCCCTGGGCGTGGCCATGCTGCTGGGCTGGGGCAGCCCCGCCCACTTGCGTTTCGCCCACCTGCACCTGCTGCTGCTGGGCTTCATGGCCATGATGGTCTACGGCGTGGGCTATTTCATCCTGCCGCGCTTCAACGGCACCACCTTGCGCTGGCCCCGGCTGGTGGCTCCCCACTTCTGGATCTCCAACCTGGGCCTGCTGGGGCTGGTCTTCGCCGACGCCGGCTTCCGCCCCCTCTTCGCCCTCGTCTCCCTGGCCGGCGTGCTGCTCTTCGCCATCAACTTGGCGGCCACCCTCTTGGCCGCCCCCTCGGTGGACGAGCGCCTCGCTGCCAAGGGCTTGCCCCTCGCGGCGCCGGCCCCGCGCGGCGGGACGCCGCCACCACCGCCCCCGTTCGCTCCAACCGCCACGGCCGCTGTCCGGCTGACCGGCGAGGAGACCATCGGCGAGGTGTTGGCGCGCCACCCGCAGCTGGAGGAGACGATCCGCCTCTTCTTCGGCGACGGCTGCTTCAGCTGCCCCGGCCAAGCCACGGAAAACCTGGCCCAGGCCGCCCTGCTGCACAACATCGATCCCGCCCTGCTGCTGGGGGAACTGAGAAAACGCATCTGACACCGACGCGCCGGAGTCGTCTCCGAATCCGCGCCCTCGCGATCCGTTCTCATTCTGTCTGATCGCAAGTCTTCTGAAAACTTCGCCGAGGTGGAGATCCGCCTACGCCGTTCTTTAACAAAGCACACCCCTTACTATTAATATGTACTTTCTATGTTTGAGATAATGAAATCTAGTTACCTGGAATAATTGACCACCTTTTATTAGGATTTCCCTGGATTCATAGTGTTTAGGCATTGTTCATATCTGAACTTCCCGTCAGGAGGGACGCCCACCACCCGGGTGCCCTGACCCTTGGCAAGCGTGGGCCAGCCATCGCGCCGGAGTGGCTAAGCACGGGAGTTGCCATGAAGGGTAGCCAGGCAAGGCTGGTCATGGGATTCGTCCTCCTGGCGGGCCTTTTCGCCGCCGGCTGGTTCAACCTGACGCGGCGGATCGATCCCCAGCTTTCCTTTTCAGAGGACCATGGCTCAGTTCGAATGCAGGGGATCTCCTTCTCCCCGGCCACCCTGCAATCCGGCCTGCAGGACGGCGACTTGGTCGATTCCTTGAACGCCCTTCGCATCACCAGCGCCGAGCAGGCGCGTTGGGCAGCCTGCCGCCAGCCTGAGGGCCCCACCTTGCCGATCGTCGTCCGACGAGACGGCCAGCTCGTCCGCCTGGAGTTGGATCTGGTTCCGACCTTCACCCCGGTCACCCTGACATTGATGCTGAGCCTGGGGATCATGTTCAGCTCGCTGGGGCTGCTCGTATGGTACCATGGGGATCGCCGGGCGACCGCCAATGCCTACAGCCGCGCCTCGGTCCTCGTCGGCATCGCCTTCCTCCTGGCAGACACGACCAACGTCTTCAGCCAACCCCTCCTGCATGTCGGCTACGGCGTCCTCTGGATCCTTGTCTACGGCCTGCTGCCCGCCGGACTGATCGACTACACCCAGCGCTTCTGTCGGATCACCCTGCTGCCGGGGCATCCGTGGCTGTCCTTCAAGGGGATCTACCTGCCCGGCTTCATGGTCGCGACCGTGCTGTCGGTGGCCTTTGTCCGCATCGAAACGGGCCTGGACCACCCTTGAATCAGAGTCTGGGATGTCCTGTTCAACCAGATCCACAACCTGTCCTTCCTGCTCTCCTTCGTCTTCATGAACGGCTGCCTGGTCTATCGCCTGTGGCGACCCGTCAGTCCGACCGGGAGGATCAGGACACAGTGGGCCTTCTTCTCGCTGCTGGTCAGCGTGTCCCCTTTTGTCTTCTTCTACAAGGCCCCCGCGGCCTTCGGCCAGGCCCCGCTCATCCCGCTCTGGCTGGCCCAGGTCTTTCTCCTCCTGTTTCCCGTCGGCTGGGCCATGGCGGTGACGGCCTACCGCATGTTCGAGGTGGAATGGGTCCTCTCAAGGGCCATCGTCCACGCGGTCTCGACCGGGCTGGTCGCCGGCCTGCTGGCCGGGATCGCCGCGGTCGGTGTCCACTTCCATTCGACGGGAGCGACCTACTCGATCCCCCTGTTGGTCGCGCTGGGCGTGGTTACAGCCTACTTGCTGTTGAGTGGTCTGATCGGGCAGGTCCGTGTGCTCGTCGACCGGGTCCTCTACCGGGACGCCTACGACTATCAGAAAGTCCTGGGCGACCTCTCCCGCGAACTGGCAGAGTCGATCTCCGAACCGGCGATCGCCGGCATCCTGACCGACCGCCTGCCGCGTGCATTGCGCCTCACAAAATCCATGTGCGTGGTCCGATCCGGCTCGGACTACGTGCCCCTGCTGCCGGAAGGTGGCGGGGAGACGGGCACGTCCTGCCTGCGAGTTGCGGCGTCGGACCTGGCCCCGGACAGCGTCACGGCCCCGTCGGCCCTCTTCCGTCGCGCGCCGTCGAGCATCCGCGAGAGCGGCTTCCCGCACATGCTGTCCCTGTCCGCGGCGGACGTGGCCCGTGGCTTCCTGCTGCTGGGGGACAAGCTCTCCGGAGCGCCCTTCAGTGTCCGCGACATACGCCTGCTGGAGTCCTTCACCGCCCAGGTGACGATCTCACTTGACAACCTGGACATGCACCGCGAGCTGGTGAGAACGGAACAGGTCCGGCGGGAGCTGCTGGCCGCGGCTCGGATCCTGCGGCGGATCGTCCCCGGCGCCGACCGGATCCCCCACGTCGAGGGTTATGAGATCACTGGCCTGACCAAGTCCTGCAAGGAGGTGGGGGGCGACTACTTCGACGTCATCCCGATGCCAAGCGGCCGGTTGGCGCTGGTGATGTTCGATGTGTCCGGCAAGGGCCTGGAGGCCGCCCTGGTCGTCTCCACCCTCCAGGCGGCCTGCCACGTCCTGGCAAAAACCGGGGCCTCCCTCTGCGAGATTGCGCGGCAGGTGAACCAGGTTCTGGTGGACAACACCGCCAGCGAAACTTTCGCCACAGGCTTCGTCGCCTTCCTGGATCCAGGATCGGGCCGGCTGGAATCGGTCAACGCCGGGCACAACCCGCCCTATCTGGTGCTTGCGGGGGGCGTGCTCGTGCCCCTGGTTGCCGACACCATCCCCTTCGGGATCCTGCCAGGAGACGATTTTCCGTGCCAGGCGGCCCATCTCGTGGAAGGGGACCGGCTCTATTGCTACACCGACGGCGTGACGGAAGCCATGAACCGTGACGAGGAGATGTTTGGCGAAGGCCGGCTGGAAGCTCTCCTGCGCCGCTTGCCGCCTGCGCCCGGGCGAGCCTGCTTCCTGGATCCGATCGAAGCCGCCGTGTGTGCCTGGACGGGCAAGCCGATGGACGACACCGGATTCCCCCACGACGATTTCACCCATCTCAGTCTGCTGAGACTGAGACCGACGGTGTGATTCGGTGGGCGCTGCATCCTCGCATGGGCGACGGCTGCTTCAGCTGCCCCGGCCAGGCCAAGGAGAACCTGACCCAGGCCGCCCTGCTGCACAACATCGATCCCGCCCTGCTGCTGGAAGCCTTCCAGGCCCGATTGTCCGGCTGAGGGCCCCTCCCGGCCCCGATCGGTGGAAATCCGCGTCCGTGGCGGGGCGAAGCCCTTGTCCTCCTTCACTCCGGCATGCCCCTGAACTATATTGACAGCTTTTTCAGGGGCAGGCAGACCATGACCGAGCGCACGATCGTGATCGCCCTGGGCGGCAATGCCATTTCCACCCGCTCGAGCGACACCATCTACGACGAGTTCGCCAACACGCGGACCAGCCTGCGCGCCCTGCGTCCGCTCTTCGAGGCGGACCTGCGCCTGGTCATCACCCATGGCAACGGACCTCAGGTGGGCAAGCTGCTGCGCCGGGTCGAGCTGAGCCTCAGCGTCGTGCCGGAGACGCCGTTGGGCGTGCTGGTGGCCGACACCCAGGGCTCCATCGGCTACATGATCGAGCAGAGCCTGCAAAACTACTTGCACGACCACGGGATCGAACGCGACGTGGCCACCCTCCTCACCCAGGTGCTGGTGGACCCCAAGGATCCCGCCCTGCTGGAGCCCACCAAATTCGTGGGGCAGTTCTTCAGCGTGGCAGAGGCCATGCAATTCCGCCAGGACTACGGCTGGACCCTGCGGGAGGATTCAGGCCGGGGCTGGCGCCGGGTGGTGGGCAGCCCGCGTCCGCTGGAAATCGTCAACATCCAGGTGCTGAGGCGCCTGGTGGAGTCGGGCGTCATCGTCATCGCCGGCGGCGGCGGCGGCATCCCCTGCTACCTGGACGCCAAGGGCCATCTCGAGGGCGTGGACGCGGTGATCGACAAGGACCGCTGCTCGGCTCTGCTGGCCAACCAGCTGGGTGCCCGCGAACTGATGATCCTGACGGGCGTGCCCCGTGTCGCGGTGGAGTTCGGCAAGCCCGGCGAGCGCGTGCTGGACCGCATGACCGTGGCCCAGGCCCGCATCTGGCTGGCCGAGGGGCAGTTCCCGGCCGGCAGCATGGGCCCCAAGATCGAGTCGGCGATCCAATTCCTGGAGGGTGGCGGGGAGCGCTGCGTCATCACGGACTTCAGCGGCGTGGAGGACGCCGTGCATGGGCGCGGCGGGACCTGGATCGAGCGGTAGTGGATCACAATCGGCCGGCATCTTCGATATCGATATCGATATCGGGATCGCTATCGGGATCGACTGCGAGTGAATTCGATATCGGTATCGATATCGATAGCGTTAGACATACAAGAGTAAGGACATTCAAATGGCCAAGTTTCTGACCACTACAGGAGTCTCCTATGAGCTTGAGCGAATAATCAATAGCGCTAGCGAAAAATTAATCCTTGTTAGTCCATATTTAAAGCTAAACGATCGTGTGAAGACGTTATTGGAAGATAAAGATCGTATGAAACTTGATGTGCGTGTCGTTTATGGGAAAAGCGAACTTCAACCTGAAGAAATGGCATGGTTGCAGTCGAAAACATCAATTAGAACTAGTTTTTGCAAAAATCTGCATGCAAAATGCTATTTAAACGAGAGTTCTGCTCTGATAACTTCAATGAATCTTTACGAATATTCACAAGTAAATAACAACGAGATTGGTGTTTTAATCTCTAGGGATGAGGACTTATCACTATATAAGGAAGTTTACGAAGAAATCATGAGATTAATTAGATCTAGTGATGAACTTAGAGTCACAGTGGAAAAGGTAGATGATGTTCATGTTACAAAAGGTGGCACAAAGTCGAAACCTACTTCTGGTGCGAAGGAGTCTATCCCAGATAAAGGTTATTGCATTAGATGTGAAAAAGAAATCAAACCAAACTCGGAAATGCCGTATTGCAGAGATTGTTATGCATCTTGGGTTAAATATAAGAATCCGCAATATGAGGAGAGGCATTGTCATACTTGTGGCAAGCCTAACAAGTCAACAATAATAAAACCTGTTTGTTATGATTGTTTTAAGAAGTTTATGAAAAAATGATTAACCTGAAGATTGGCATCTGACATATATTTACCACCGTAGTCAACGCCTGTCACGCCGGTTGCGGAAAGGGTATGAAGGGTAATGAAGAATACTAAGGCAATCGTCGCGCCATGCGCTACGACTGACGCCAACGATTCCGATACCGATACCGATACCGATATCGATACCGATTCAATTGGGATGAATCACACATGATAACGACTGACAGAGGTTCACGATGAAGATCCACGAGTACCAGGGCAAGGAGATCCTCCAGCGCTTCGGCGTGCCGGTGCCCAAGGGCGTGGCCGTCCTCGAGGGCGAGGATGCGCGACAGGCGGCGGGGCATGCCTGGGAGCTGCTGGAGCAGCCGGTGGTGGTGGTCAAGGCGCAGATCCACGCCGGCGGACGGGGCAAGGGCGGCGGCGTCAAGCTGGCGCGCAGCCGGGAGGAGTGCCAGGAGCACGCCGCGCGCATCATGGGCATGCAGCTGGTGACGCACCAGACGGGACCGCAGGGCCAGCGGGTGCGCCGTCTCTGGATCGAACAGGGTTGCGCCATCGACCACGAATACTACGCGGGCCTGGTGCTGGACCGCCAGACCAGTCGCGTCACCTTGATGGTCTCCACCGAGGGCGGCATGGAGATCGAGAAGGTGGCGGCCGAGACGCCGGAGAGAATCATCAAGGAGGCGGTGGACCCGCGCGTGGGCTTCCAGCCCTACCAGGCGCGCCGCCTCGCCTTCGGGCTTGGCCTGGCGGGTGATCAGCACAAGGCCGCGGTGCGGACCTTCCTCGCCCTGGCCCGCGCCTACGAGGAGACCGACGCCAGCCTCTTCGAGATCAATCCCCTCGTCTCCACCAAGGACGGGGGGATGCTGGCCCTGGACGCCAAGGTCAACTTCGACGACAATTCCCTCTTCCGGCACCGGGATTTCCTGGAGCTGCGCGATTTGGCCGAAGAGGACCCCAACGAGATCGAGGCCTCGAAGCACGAACTCAACTACATCAAGCTGGACGGGACGGTGGGCTGCATGGTCAACGGCGCCGGCCTGGCCATGGCGACGATGGACATCATCAAGCACGTGGGCGGCGAGCCGGCCAACTTCCTGGACGTGGGCGGCGGCGCCAACGCCACCACGGTGGAGGCTGGCTTCAACATCATCCTCTCCGACGCCAACGTGCGGGCCGTCCTCATCAACATCTTCGGCGGCATCGTGCGCTGCGACCGCGTGGCGGGCGGCGTGATCGAGGCGGTGCGCAAGGTGGGCTTGAAGGTGCCGGTGGTGGTGCGCCTGGCGGGCACCAACCACGAGGAGGCGGCCGCCATGCTGCGTGGCAGCGGTATCGACCTGATCGTGGCCAACGACCTGAAGGACGCCGCCGAGAAGGTGGTCCACGCCGCGCGCGGCAACTGAGGAGAACGACCATGAGCATCCTTCTGGGCAAGGTCAACAAGGTCATCGTGCAGGGCTTCACCGGCGGCGAGGGCTCCTTCCACGCCGGCCAGATGATCGAGTACGGCACCAACATCGTGGGCGGCGTGACGCCGGGCAAGGGCGGCTCCACCCACCTGGACTGTCCGGTCTTCGACACGGTGCGCGACGCCGTGCGCGCCACAGGGGCCGACAGCTCCATCATCTTCGTGCCGCCCGCCTTCGCCGCGGACGCCATCCTCGAGGCGGTGGAGGCGGGCATCCGCCTGCTCGTGACCATCACCGAGGGCATTCCCACCCGCGACATGATTCCGGTCAAGGAGGCGCTCAAGGCCTCCTCCACGGTGATGATCGGCCCCAACTGCCCGGGCATCATCACGCCGGGGCAGGCCAAGCTGGGCATCCTGCCCGGTTTCATCCACAGCCCGGGACCGGTGGGCGTCATCAGCCGCAGTGGCACCCTCACCTACGAGGCCGTGGGCCAGCTGGGCGGCCGCGGCATCGGCCAGAGCACCTGCGTGGGGATCGGGGGCGACCCCATCATCGGCAGCACCTTCACCGACATCCTGCGTTTCTTCAAGGAGGACCGCGAGACGAAGGGCATCGTCCTCATCGGGGAGATCGGCGGCAGCGCCGAGGAGGAGGCCGCCGCCTACATCGCGGACAACATCAAGGTGCCGGTGGTGAGCTTCATCGCGGGCCAGACGGCCCCGCCCGGCCGCCGCATGGGCCACGCCGGCGCCATCATCAGCGGCGGCAAGGGCACGGCGGCGGAGAAAATGGCGGCCCTCCAGGCGGCGGGCATCCACGTGGCGAAGTCGCCGGCCGACATCGGCCCCATGATGGCCGAGCTGTTGTCCTGACGCCTTCCCCCTGCCAGGGGGAAGGCCGGGATGGGGGTTCGCCGCAAGCGCATTGTCAATCCCTAACCGCGCGCCCGTCGCGCCATCAGCAAGGAAGCACCATGGAACGCACCCTGGTCATCATCAAGCCCGACGCCGTCGAGCAGGGCCACATCGGCCACATCCTGTCCATCATCGAAGAGCAACCGGGCCTGGACATCATCGCCCTGCGCAAGGTGCGGCTCAGCCCGGAGGACGCCCGCACCTTCTACGCCATCCACAAGGAGCGCCCCTTCTACGGCGAGCTGGTGCAGTACATGACCCGCGGCCCGGTGGTGGCCATCGCCGTGGAGGGCGAGAACGCCGTCAAGCGCATGCGCGAGGTGATCGGCGCCACCAACCCCAAGGAGGCCGCGGCGGGAACCATCCGCAAGCTCTACGCCGCCTCCATCGGCGAGAACGCCGTGCATGGCAGCGACAGCCCGGAGAATGGCCGCGTGGAGACATCCTTCTTCTTCTTCGAGCGGGAGTTCCTGCGGCTGCGCAGATAGCACCGGCACCCGCCCGGCAACCGTCTGACGCGGCCACTCCCGCAGGTGGGCAGCCGGCAAGGACGATTGGCGCCGGCTCGGCGGCGATGTTCCCATGTGTCACTGGGCGGCATGGCGGCGGCTGATGGGAGGGGGAGACGGCAATGGCGACCAAGGGAAACGGTTTCTTCACGCGCCGGCGGGACTTCACGCTGGAGCGGCTGGCGGCACTCGCCAGTCCGCGCATCATCCGACGGGGCCTGGGCTACGCGGGCGCGGGTCGCGTGCAGGGACTGGTCGCCGCGCCGGATCGCCTGGAGGCACGTGTCATCGGCACAGAGCGCGAACCCTACCTGGTCACGCTGGAGCACGACGGCGAGGAGATCCTGTCCACCTGCTCGTGCCCCTTCACCTGGGAGCCTCTCTGCAAGCATGCCATCGCCGTCCTGGCCGAGCATTTCTCCCTGGGAGCCCCGGCCACTGCGGGCGTGGCGGAAGGTCCGGAGGCCGGCGAGCTTGCTGTGCGGAGAGCGCGTGGGATGAAGGAGGACTTCGTCGTCAAGCGCCTGGAGGGGGAGTCCTGTTTCGGCATCTTCGCGGTGCAATCCGCGAAGGGACTTGGCTACCAGGTGGAGATCCGCTCCCTGCGTGAATCGGTCAACCGCTGCACCTGCCCGGATTACGCCGGATCGATGCTGGGCACCTGCAAGCACATCGAGGCGGTCCTGGTCCGCCTGCGGACTCGCGCTCCGCGGGCTTACGAGCGCGCCGCCCGCCTGGGATCAGGCCTGGCGCAGATCCTCCTTGACATGCGCGACACGCCGCGCATCCGCCTTCTGCTTCCGGCAAGACCCAGCGAGTCGCAGCGTCGCTTGTCGCAGGACTACTTCGACCGGGCGGGCTGCCTCCTGGGCGATCCCGTGGCGGATTTCGACCGCATGCGGAGCCGCGCGCGCCTGGTGCCTGGCGTGGTCGTGTACAAGGACGCGGAGGAGTGGTCCGAGCATCTAGCCCACCAGCGCTTGAGCCGTCGGCGCAAGGAGGAGATCCTGCGCGCCATGCAGGGCGCCCGCATCCCCGGCATTCGGGGCGAACTCTATCCCTATCAATTGGAGGGCGCGGCTTTCCTGGCCGCCGGTGGTCGAGGCCTGCTGGCTGACGACATGGGCTTGGGCAAGACCCTCCAAGCCATCGCCGGCGCCCAGATCCTGCGGAACCGGGACGAACTCCGCCGTGCCCTGGTGCTGTGCCCCGCCTCGCTGAAATCCCAATGGGCGGCGGAGATCCTGCGCTTCACGGGGGAGACGGCCATGATCGTCGACGGCGGACCGGCCGAACGGTTGGAGCAGTACCGCGCCCGGCGTCCATTCACCATCTCCAACTACGAGCTGGCCCTGCGCGACGGCCAAGCGATCGCCGAGCTTGCGCCCGACCTGCTGATCGTGGACGAGGCGCAGCGCATCCGCAATTGGCGAACCCGGACCGCCGAAGCGATCAAGACGATCCGCACGCCCTTCGCCTTCGTCCTGACCGGGACTCCCCTGCAGAACAGGCTCGATGACTTGTACAGCGTTATGCAGGTGGTGGATCGGCGGGTGCTGGGCCCACTGTGGGCTTTCAATGAGCAATTCATGATCCGCACGGAGGACCGCGGCCGCATCGAGGGCTACAAGAATCTCGATGAGTTGCGCCGCCGCCTGGCTCCCGTCTTGTTGAGGCGCGACAAGTCCGACGTGATGCGGCAACTGCCCGAGCGCATCGACACCCGTCGCCTGACACCCTTGACGGCGCGACAGCGGGAACTGATGGAGGAGGGCGTCGCCACCGCCGCCAAACTGGCCGCCACGGCCCGTCGGCGCAACCTCCTCCCCAAGGAGCAGGAACGGCTCTTCAAAGCCATGCAGAGGGCCCGGATGGCCTGCAACGCCGCGGGACTGGTGGACAAGGAGTCGATCGGATCGCCCAAACTGGACGAGTTGGAGCAATTGCTGAGCGACCTCTGCCTGGATGAGGGCCGCAAGGTCGTGGTGTTCAGCGAGTGGGAGCGCTTCTGCCGGATGGCCGCCCAGCGCGCGGAGAAACTGGGGATTCCCCACGTCCGCCTGCATGGCCGGGTGCCCAGCGCCCAACGCGGGGCCCTGATCGAGCGCTTCCGCGAGGATCCGGATTGCCGGGTCTTCTTCTCCACGGATGCGGGCGGCGTCGGATTGAACCTGCAGTTCGCCGGCACGCTGATCAACCTGGACCTGCCCTGGAACCCCGCCGTGCTCGAGCAGCGCATCGGACGCGTGCATCGCCACGGCCAGCAAGAGCGCGTCCACGTCCTGCTGCTCATCGCCGAGGACTCCTTCGAGAGCGGGTTGGAACGCACGCTGGGTTCCAAGCGCCAGCTGTTCGACGCCGCCCTCGATCCGCGCTCGGAGGAGATCAGCGTGCATGCGCCGGCCAGTTGTCTGGAAACCGTGCGCCAGGCGCTGGGCGAATCTGACACGGAGGCGGGCGACTCGATCGAGTCGCAAGAGGGCGACGCCCCACGGGAGGCACACTCCCCACTAACCGCAGGACAGGAGAGGCCCACGGCCGCGGGTCCACCCCACCTGGAGGGACTCGACGAGCCGCTTGCCCACCTGGCGGCCTGCCTGGGTCCGCGCCTGGGCAAGGCCTTCCGCCTGGCCTCCGGCCAACTGGTGGCGCTGGTGGACCGGGTGGATGACATCACCCGGGCCGCTGCCCGCAAGGCCGGCGTGGCGCTGATGGAGACAAGCGCGCTGGACGGCCTGGCGGCCCTGGGAGCGGACTCGCCATTTGCCACCGCCCAGCTGCTGCTGGACCAGGAAGGATTCCAGGATGCGCTGGGATCGGCGCGACGGGCGGAGTGGCAGGCTCTCGCCCGGCGCAAGCTGTCCGCGGCGCGCCTCCTGGCGGCCGGCGACCAGGGCTCCGAGAGCATGGCACAGGTCCAGGCCGGCATGATCGCTGCATTGAAGTCCCTGATTGTCGAAGAGGGGCACTGGGCGCTTCCCACCCTGCGATTGGTTCACGAGGTGCTGGTGCCCGCCGGCCGATTGGATCTGGAGCAGGCCGCAGCGATCGCACGGGCAATGGCCTTGGCCGCCGCCTATGTTGACAGCCCGCAGGCCGCGCCGGCGGCGCTGGTCGAGGGGGTGATCGCCGATGCGGAAAGGCTGCTGGATGGCTGCCTGCGGGACGGCAACGTCAATCCGCCGACGGAACCGACTCTCCTTGTGAGATCGTCTATGGCTGGCGCGCGGTCCTCACTTCCCCCCAGCGGGAAATGACCGGCCCAGGCCTACCTGGATAATCGTCTGTTTGCGGAAGGCGCCGGGTCCAAGGTGGCTGTCGGCCACTTTCAGGTCAAGGCGGGCCGGCCCCAGCGGCAGGCTGACGCCACCCAGCAGGAAGAGCGTGCTCTGCTCCCCGTCGAATTGCTTGTCCAGCCAGGAGCCGCGCACGGGGTTGGTGCCGCTGCTGGCCAGGCCGGCATGCCAGCCCACGGCGCCGGGCAAGGCGTGGTGGAGCAGGAGCGCCGCCTCCAGGCGATCGCGAAAGCCAAGGAGCTGCCCGCTCCACTCGGTGAAGCGCAGGTTGAGATCCGCTGACCAGCCCGGTCGGAAGGTCCAGCCCGCCTGGGCATGCCAGGCCTGCGGCAGGCGGCCCCAGACCTGCACGGTGTCCCGCTGGTCGCGGGCAGGGCCGGTCCACACCGGCGCCACATGGCTCCAGGTTGCGGGGCCCTCCCAGCCCACCGCGCCCACCAGGTCCCCCCACTGCGCCCGGCCGCCCGCTTGCCAACTCCATTCACCCAGGTAGCGCTGGGCCTCCACCTGATCGACGCGCAGACTGTTGCGGGAAAGGCCGGCGCCCAAGCGCAGACCGAGGCCGCCGCAGCAGGGCGGGAGCAGGTCCCAGGCCGCCTGAAAGTTCCAGCGCTCCAAACGGGCATCCCAGTCCCGCCCGGCACTTAGCGTGTCGAAAGGCGTGACCCAGGTGCGCTCGTGGCTGTTGTATCGCTGCTCCCAGCCCGTCCCCACCGCCAAGGGTCCCAGCCAACCGCGCAGCGCCGCCCCGGCCGGCATCCAGGGACGGCTTCGCGGCACGGCCTTGCGCCACGTGCTCTCTGGATCACCTGTCTGTGCCTGGTGGGTGAAGGCCAGGCCCCACCCGGTGGCGCCGCTGATGAGGGCCGGATTGCGCCGGGACTGGGCAGGCTGGTCGATCTCGGTCAGAGGCAGGGCCAGCTCATCCAGATCGGGCAGGCTGTGGCCGCCGATCTGCCAAAGCTGGGAGTAGGTGCGGTAGTCGGCATGGGCGGGACTCAGTCCAGCGACCAGAGCCAGCAAGAGGGAGAGGCGGCGGTACCTGGACAGCTTGGACATGGAGGAAGCCTCCCATCAAGATCGTGGCGGCAATTTCCCGCGAAAAAGCACGAAAGGCCCCGGTTGGGGCCTTTCGTGTGAAGAAAGAACAGGCGACGACCTACTCTCCCACAGGGTTACCCCTGCAGTACCATTGGCGCGGGCGGGCTTAACTTCTCTGTTCGGGATGGGAAGAGGTGGGACCCCGCCGCCATGGTCACCTGTAATGGATGTCAAGGGTGTTGGTTGACATGTGGCGTCTTGTTGCATTGAACCGTAAGTCATCGAAGAGTCACCCTGCGTGTCAGGGGAAGAAAAAGATCAAGTCACACGGCCGATTAGTACGACTTGGCTGAACACGTTACCGTGCGTACACCTGTCGCCTATCAACGTCCTAGTCTCGGACGGGCCTGAGTGAGAGTTAATCTTGAGGTCGGTTTCGCACTTAGATGCTTTCAGCGCTTATCCGATCCGAACATAGCTACCCAGCCGTGCCGCTGGCGCGACAACTGGTACACCAGAGGTTCGTCCACACCGGTCCTCTCGTACTTGATGCAGCTCCTCTCAACTCTCATACGCCCACGACGGATAGGGACCGAACTGTCTCACGACGTTCTGAACCCAGCTCACGTGCCACTTTAATTGGCGAACAGCCAAACCCTTGGGACCTTCTACAGCCCCAGGATGTGACGAGCCGACATCGAGGTGCCAAACCTCCCCGTCGATGTGAACTCTTGGGGGAGATAAGCCTGTTATCCCCGGGGTACCTTTTATCCTTTGAGCGACGGCAATTCCACACTCTACCGCCGGATCACTAAGGCCTGCTTTCGCATCTGCGCGACGTGTTGGTCTTGCAGTCAAGCTCCCTTATGCCTTTACACTCTTCGCACGATTGCCGACCGTGCTGAGGGAACCTTTGCGAGCCTCCGGTACCATGTGGGAGGCGACCGCCCCAGTCAAACTACCCGCCTGACACTGTCCCGGATGCGGATTCACGCATCGCGGTTAGAATTCCACCAGGGCAAGGGTGGTATTTCAAGGGTGACTCCGCGACCACTGGCGTGGCCGCCTCAACGTCTCCCACCTATCCTACACATGCTAAGATAGAACCCAATGTCAGGGTATAGTAAAGGTCCACGGGGTCTTTCCGTCCTGTCGCGGGTAGCCGGCATCTTCACCGACATTGCAATTTCACCGATTCCGTGGTCGAGACAGCGCCCAGATCGTTACACCATTCGTGCAGGTCGGAACTTACCCGACAAGGAATTTCGCTACCTTAGGACCGTTATAGTTACGGCCGCCGTTTACTGGGGCTTCGGTTCAAAGCTACCCCCCGCACCTAAATCACTCCAAGCTGGAACGAATTCGTTCCATCAAAAGCCGTCTACTTCGTCCATCCTGTTTCAGCCGCCGCTCCCGAAGCAGCGCCGCCGATTTTGACAGATAGGCTTCGTAGTAGACAATGCGCCATGTCTTCCCATGTGTCGAGGCCGTGAGGCCGGCATTGTGCGCCACCAAGCGGGCTTCCAGATCCCGGGTGGATCCGATGTACCAGCTGGGTTCGACACACGTGCTTTGCAACACATAGACAAAATGCATGGCGGTCTTTCGAAGTGATTTAGGTGCGGGGTTGACCTCTCCCCTTAACCTTCCAGCACCGGGCAGGTGTCACACCCTATACCGCGTCTTACGACTTCGCAGAGTGCTGTGTTTTTGGTAAACAGTCGCCTGGGCCTGGTCACTGCGGCCCCCTCGAAATCTGGACGCGAAGTCCGTCTCCCAAGGAGGCACTCCTTATCCCGAAGTTACGGAGCTAATTTGCCGAGTTCCTTAACCACGGTTCTATCGATCACCTGAGGATTCTCACCCCATCTACCTGAGTCGGTTTGCGGTACGGTCCGCGTCGTCCCTCGCTTAGAGGCTTTTCTTGGCAGCGTGCTTGGGGACAGTTGCGAGCCTTGCGGCTCTCCCATTCGCGCCTCGGAGTATTTGTGACGGATTTGCCTATCACACTCCCACACGCTTAGACCGGCAAGCCAGTGTCCGGCTGTCCTTACGCGTCTGCGTCCCCCCATCGCTCAAACGGTCCAACACGGGTACAGGAATATTCGCCTGTTTCCCATCGCCTACGCCTTTCGGCCTCGGCTTAGGGGCCGACTAACCCCCCGCAGATTACCTTTACGGAGGAAACCTTAGACTTTCGGTGGGAAGGTTTCTCACCTTCCTTATCGTTACTTATGCCAGCATGATCTTTTCCGTCTCCTCCAGCAGGAATCGCTTCCCACCTTCACCGGTTAACGGAATGCTCCCCTACCGATCCTTGCGGATCCCGGAGCGTCGGCGGTGGCCTTGAGTCCCGGAAATTATCGGCGCGACATCGCTCGACCAGTGAGCTATTACGCACTCTTTAAAGGATAGCTGCTTCTAAGCTAACCTCCTGGTTGTCTGAGCAACGACACATCCTTTGTCACTTAAGCCACACTTAGGGGCCTTAGCTGTCGGTCTGGGTTCTTTCCCTCTCGGCCGCGAAACTTATCTCACGCGACCTGACTCCCGGGTTAAACATAACGGCATTCGGAGTTTATCAGAGTTTGGTACCCTGGTGAGGGCCCTAGTTCTGCCAGTGCTCTACCTCCGTCAGTCATCACCCGAGGCTAGCCCTAAAGCTATTTCGGGGAGTACGAGCTATCTCCAGGTTTGATTAGCCTTTCACCCCTACCCACAGTTCATCCAAACACTTTTCAACGTGTCCTGGTTCGGTCCTCCAGTTCCTTTTACAGAACCTTCAACCTGACCATGGGTAGATCACCTGGGTTCGCGTCTACCGCCCCATACCTGCGCCCTATTCAGACTCGCTTTCGCTCTGGCTCCGGTGCTGAACACCTTAACCTGCATGGGACGAGTAACTCGCTGGCTCATTATGCAAAAGGCACGCGGTCACCCCGCACCTAAATCCCTCCGGCGCACTTGCTTCTCAAGTGCCTGTCCTTCCGCCCGCGCAGAAGGGATTTAGGTGCGGGGCTCCCACAGCTTGTAAGCGCACGGTTTCAGGGTCTCTTTCACTCCCCTCCCGGGGTGCTTTTCACCTTTCCCTCACGGTACTGGTTCACTATCGGTCACAGACGAGTATTTAGCCTTGGCGGGTGGTCCCGCCGGATTCCCACAAGGTTTCTCGTGCCCCGTGGTACTTGGGATACCGACCGAAGGAAGCGCGGATTTCGCCTACGGGCCTGTCACCCTCTCTGGCGCGCCTTTCCAGACGCTTCGACTATCCGACTTCTTGGTAACTTCGTGTGGCTGATGAGGCAGCCACCGCCGGTCCCACGACCCCCACGCCACAACGCCCTCACGCTTGAACATGACATGGGTTTAGGCTCTTCCCCGTTCGCTCGCCGCTACTAGGAGAATCACGGTTGTTGTCTTTTCCTCCGGGTACTTAGATGTTTCAGTTCCCCGGGTTCGCCTCCCTTTCGGGATAGTG